>JAJDEL010000936.1 GCA_029259835.1 Planctomicrobium sp.
CGACGTGCCAGTAGAACCTGTTCTGGGCTGTATTCGAACGGGCTGACATTCTGCAGAACGGTTTCACCATCCCAGAGGTATCGGTAGTAGTCGAGTTCCTGAATTGGAGTCGAGAACAGCGTGACCAGCCGCATGGCAATGGCGAATGAGAAGATCGTCGACCAATTCGCCTCACCGTTTTTGTCTTTCGAGACAGAACGTATCGCGAGAAGATAAACCCCGAACATTCCGATCAAGAGTGAAACGACGAGCGCTATCGGACGATCTTGCGGCGGAGTTTCGTACTCAAACCACGAACTCAAAAAGAACAGCGCCAAGCACCCCAGCCAAAGCACGAAGCCACACGCCTTCAATGAAAGACTCCAGCGCAACCGGATCAATCAAGGTCTCCATTGGAGAGGGGGATGTTGAATGAGTGACTTGTGTCAACCAGCGTACTCACTGGCCGATCTTAATACGACCCAGAACCACTTCGACTTCCACTTCCTCCAGGAGGAGCATGCGGCTGAGACGGAGGTTGGTACGGACCTGCTCCTCCGCCAGAACCTGGAGGAACTCCCTGAGTTGGTCCAATCTGACCGGCACCTGGGGCGACCGTTCCGCCGTAACGCGTCGGTCCATACCAATTATGACGAGCACATCCAACGAACAAACTGACTGCAAAAAGCCCACCCCATAAGAGACGAGGCCAAAATTGAGGTCGATCCATGACCAATTCCATTTCTTGAAAGGAGAATTTTCTTCCTTGATAGTTTTGAATCGCGGACAAAATATCCGCAGCTACGATCTCAATGACTTATCAGGTCACAGTCTGTCCGATGATCGCTGCTAAGTCTGTATGGATTCTTACAAAGTTCGTGCAACGGAGGTCTCGGCGCTCCTAAATGACTCGCTGCCGTTGAGGAAGCCTGCGAGATCGGGTATGACGCATGTGCAATTCCGCTCACTTCAGAGATCTCTGAAGTCATATCAGTATACCCCTATCCTCTTGTTACCGGATTTACACAGTTCAATGCGACCTCAATTCATTCTTTCCTTGGCTCTATTCTTCGCATTTCTCTGTTCAGGAAGTTGCCTCGTAGCGGAGGATCTTCCTCCGAGGACTGCTTTAGATGACTACATGGAGAAGCCGGATGAGAGCTACAAATGGCGGATTGTGAAGACGACTCCTTCGCCGGAAATGGAATTGATCGTCATCGACATGATCTCGCAAACATGGCGAACGAGTGAGGAAGTCAACCGACCGCAATGGCAGCATTGGCTCACAATGGCGATCCCTGCCAAGCCGAAGTCCAACATTGGGCTGCTCTGGATTGGAGGCGGTGCCAACGGGAAAGACGCACCAAACGGGCCATCGGAACGAATCCTCGGAATCGCAAAAGCGACCAGGACTGTCGTTGCGGAATTGCACATGGTTCCGAACCAACCGCTCATCTTTCATAGGGACGGTGTTCCGCGCACTGAAGACGATTTGGTTGCGTACACCTGGGTTCAATTTCTGAAGACTGGCGATGCGACATGGCCTGCAAGAAATGCGATGGTCAAAAGCGCGATTCGGGCGATGGATACGATGACTGCGGTCACTTCGACCGACAAAAGCGAACTCACCGTTGACCGATTCGTCGTGGCCGGCGCATCGAAACGTGGCTGGACGACCTGGCTGACCGGCGCTCTCGACAAACGTGTCGTCGGGATTGCCCCGATCGTCATTGATGTTCTGGACACAAAAGCAAACATCAAGAACCATTTTTCCTCTTACGGTTTCTGGGCACCTTCGGTCGGAGATTACGTCGAGCAGCGCATTGTGGACCAAATGGACCACCCGCGAATGCAGGCACTTCTGGAACTGGTCGATCCGTGGTACTACCGACACCGCTTGACCATGCCGAAGTTCATGCTGAACGCAGCAGGCGACCAATTCTTCCCAGCAGATTCCTCAAAGTTTTATTTCGACGACCTCGAAGGACAGAAGCATTTACGGTATCTCCCGAACACGAACCATTCCTTGGGTGGAACAGATGCCGTGGAAAGTCTCATTGCATGGTACTCGCAAATTCTTGAGGGTAAGCCTGCACCAGAATTCACGTGGACAACCTCCGAAGACAAAATCGTTGTGAAGACGGAGGAGAAGCCCGATGAAGTCCGCCTCTGGCAGGCAACGAATCCGGATGCTCGTGACTTCCGCCTGGAATCGCTCGGACCAAAATACACAAGTACAATTCTGAAAGATCAAGGCAACAGGACATACACAGCCAGCATCGTTTCTCCTAAGCAAGGGTGGACGGCTTCGTTCGTTGAACTGACTTTTCGTGCTGATGAACAGTTTCCGCTCAAGTTCACAACGGGTGTTCAAATCACGCCTGACGTTCTGCCATTCAAGGACAAAAACCCGAACCTCCCGCCGACGATTACATTGCGATGCATCGCTCCGAATCAAGAAGTTGCGAAAGCGATTGAAAACGCGATCAGTTCAAAAAAAATCGCAACTGTCGCCACCGAGATGCAATTCTCACAGTCCGACCGCGCGACGCAGTCTCCGCAAATTGCGGTCCAACTCAACTGGAAATCCGTCGGCCCGTTTGACAAAAGCGCCTCCGCGATCACCGGCTGGCTCAGTGAACAGAAATGTGCAAACTTCAGCTACCGACTCGAATCCGGCAATACCCCGGAACATTTGAAGTAACAAGATCATTCGATTTGAATTTGGACGCCAAAAGCGTGTTTTAAACTCCCTGAGCCGAACGCGCTAGCGTCGGGCAGTTTGCGAAAAACGCTATCTCCGCAAGGCCCGTGGCTAGCGCCAGCGGCTCAAAAGGAGACCGGAATTCAATTTTACGACAAGTATTTTATCAGCGCGTGACATCTCATCGGCGACTCCGCCTGAGAGCGAGTGCAACTCGTTGAGAGTTGTTTTACTTGATTTCAGGCTCCTCTGGGGTAACAGAGATGTCGGCACGTAGTGAAGAGTCGTCCGCCTTTATTAGATTCTGTGATTCGCTCTTTCAAGAACAGAACATTAAGTGGCTCTTGGGGTTGGGGACACTGATTCTTCTCAGTTCATCGACGATGCTGGTGACGAGCCATTGGGAATCGTATCCGCCACTGTGGAAATATGCCGTTTTGCTTGGCTACACATCTTTGATTCATGCTGCTGGTCAGATGGCATACCACCGGCTTGCTTTGCGAAAGACCGGAACTGGACTGATGTCCTTAACGGTTCTGTTGATCCCGCTGACGTTTGCTTCCTATCGCTGGGTTCACCCTGCGAGTGTGCTTTCGATTGACGGGCTGTTCGCTCAATCGGGATTGTTGGTTTTGCTCGGCGCGAATTCTGTCTTCTCGTTTTTTGCAGCGCGTCGGATCTTTTGCCATTTCTTGAGAAGCACGCAGCCGACATTTCTTTCCAGTTATCTGATTCTCGCCGCGTTTGGAGCCATCGTGCCTGCCTTACCGCCTGCTTGGGCAACGGTCATGGCAATTATCTCCTGGATCGTCTTTGCAATCGGTGCTACGAAAGTCAATCGCCATACTTTTTGGCTGGCTGAGGAATATCGAAAACCTCGCATCTTTGGATTCTTCCCAATCATTTTACTGGGGACTCAGTTCCTGACCATATTCGCGACATCGCTCTTTCCGCACGTCGCGTTTGAGTGGATGGGACTAGGGTTGGTCCTAACCGCCATTCCAATATTGCTCGCCGCCGAGACACTGGCGAATGTCATTCAATGCCGCAGTGGTGTCGCGACTCCTAAGTTGGCACCCAGTGTCATCATCTCAATGATCATTGGCGTTGCTGTTGTTATGGGAGGTCTGTTTCTTTCTGGTTACGGTTATCCCGAAACTGTTGCTCTGGTCCCAACATCCATTCTGGCTGCAATCGTCATGGGATTGGTTGCTCGACGAACTCAAAGAGTTGAACTCGTCTGGATGATGTTGCTGTTCGTTGTGACTGCGTATCAGACTTCGCCAGTCTTCTTCAAAGAACTGGTAGTTCGTTTGCTTGATCAAGGTGCTGCTGCAATTGGTGAGGAGCGGATGCCACTGGCGTTCTACGGGCTGACATACTTGCCGCTACTGTTTGTGACAACTTTGACTTCTCGCTGGTTCTCCGCGAAAGAGAATCATTTGTTTGCGAAACCGCTGAAGCAGTTCTCGGTGGTCTTTCCACTCGTCCTGCTTCCTGTTGCGTTCGCACATCCTAAAGCAATCTTACCAGTCAGCGTCGCGCTTGGAACGTTGCTGACATTCCAGACTTTTTTCTATAGAGATCGCCGCATCCAGGTTGCTGCACTTGCGGCATTTTTCACGGCGATCTTTGGAAGCCTACCTTTTGTGGATGCGGTCTATGGCTGGGCACCGAACTCACAACTGGCGTTGATGACCTGGGTGATCGGTGGAGGTTTACTGCTTTTCCCAGGAGCGATTTTCGACCACATGGTGAAGAAAATCCCGGAATCCAATCCGAATCAAGGCATTGACAATCTCTCACAGAAAGCGAGTTTGGGAATCATCACCTGCTGTGCGGTTGCATGGACAGCTCAGACGGCTTCCGGAGTGATCGCCCCGCTGCCGGGGATTATTTGCTTCGCATTTCTTGTGTGGCACTCTTTTCGATTCAAGCACGTTCTTGTCAGCTGTTTGACACTCGTCATACCACTATTTTTGACGTTCACTCTGACAGGACAAGCTGGTTGGGAATACTCGGTGCAACTCACGCTAAGCGCAATCCTGCTCGCCGGAATGTCACTGTTTGGACTGGTGCTGAACCGAAATCCACAGCATCTGGTTTCTCAGGTTTTTCAGCAGGCAAACGCCGTTATTGCTAACACCGGAATTATCATATTGCAGACGTTTCTCATTCCGTTGATGATGTCCGGAATCGTGGGGATGACAAATTTTTCAATGTGGGGTGCCGCAACGATTTCCCTCATTGCCGGTGCTAACCTCACCTGGCGATCACGTTCTTCGGTGTTGATTGTCCTGTCCTGGCTGAGTCTGCTGGCTTTGTCAGGTGTCGCTATTGTGGAAAGCCTGCCAGGAACCGCCGCTCTGATTTTGATACCGGTTGTTTGGGCAACTCTTGCTACAGCACTGACTCCATTCGTGCGTTACCTGTCACACCTCAACAAGAATTCTGGGGTGAACGCAAGCGTTCGCTGCCTGTCTACATTGGAGTGGTGCGTCAGTTCGACGCTTGGTCTCATCGCACTCGCAAGTCTACCTTTCCTCTCCGGGACGCTTCGTGTGGCAGCACTGATCGCACTCGCAGGCTCATTTGTTCTTGTCTATCGCAGACGTGCGAACGTGATGACAGATCTCCTGCTGGCAATCGCAAACTGTCATTTGCTGGTGATGATCGCGCAGTTCTTCTCACCGAACATGGAATTTTTGTTCGACTTAAAATTTCAGCAAATCGAATTGGCAGCGATGCCAATTGCCTTTGCTGCGGCACTCTCTGCGATCTTCTGGGAACATCGTCGAAACGTCTCTGCCGAGATTGCCAGCTTCACTTCGAAAGCCGTACAGGGTCTCTCATTCGCAGGTCTGCTCTGCTTCTCGCCACTTCTGCATATCGGAATGACAACGAGTCAACTCGTCTTCGCAATACTCACTTTTACAGTTTTGATCGTAATTCAATGCCGAATCGCATTGAAGAAGATGTCTGAGAACACGGGGGAAGCCACCGACGAAAAAGTGATCGCTCGAGCAGAATTTCACGTTTGGATTGCACAAGGTCTTGCTGTTTGTGCCCTGGGATTCCTGAATATCAACTTCACGACCCTCGCACTCTTCGCTCCGCTTGGTGTTTCAATTGTCCTGTGGTGTACTTCCAAAAGTTGCAAAAACGCCGGCCGTTGGATGGTGTTTTACCGACCACTTCAAAAGACGGCGTTCGTGCTGCCAGCATTCAGTGTTGTCATCGGAGTCAGCGAGCACCTGTTCAATCAATCGGTCGACTGGATTGGCGTCAACAGTCTGGCTTTGTTACTTGCAGGCGCATTTTACTTCTGGCGCGGTCTGGAAGATCGGAAACCAGGATTGATATTTGGATCGGCCCTCATACTCAACATCTCCCTGGCAATGCTTTGGAACGATCTACAATGGAGTGATCCGCAGCTCTTCCTGGTTCCGGTCGGAATGACCATTCTGGCACTCGTTGTGTTTCTGAAAGAGCAAATTCCGGATCGTTTTCGTGCTCCACTGCAATACGCTGGTGCGTTGACGATCCTCGTCTCACCGACTTTTGAGATTGTCGGCGGCAGTTGGCTGCATTTAATCAGTTTGATGATTGCGTCCGTAGTAATCGTCGTCGTTGCGATGGGACTGCGAATACGAGCGCTCATCTACACCGGCACTGCATTTTTGATTGCCGACTTAATCGCCATCGTAGTCCGAGGCAGCATTGATCAACCAAGCCTGCTTTGGCTGGCTGGTATCGCCGTGGGAGCTGCAGTCATCGGATTCGCGGCGTACTGCGAGAGACATCGAGAGAAAATGCTTCAACAACTGCGATTTCTTGCAGCTGAACTGGAGACCTGGAACTGAT
>JAJDEL010000937.1 GCA_029259835.1 Planctomicrobium sp.
CCCGGCACCATCGCCGAATAGTGGGAAGGTTCTTTGATCTTTTGGATTCACAATGCGGCTGTTGACGTCTCCACCGACCGCGAGAGCATACTTTGCATTTCCGCTCGCAACGAACTGTGCTGCCGTGACCATGGCGTACATGAAACCAGCACAGGCAGCGGCTGTATCAAAAGCAGGGCAATCCAGACCGAGTTGGTCTTGCACCAAACACGCAGTCGAAGGGCAATGGAAGTCTGGGGTAAATGTGCCGCAGACGAGTAAGTCGATTTGCTGCGGATCGATTCCAGTGGCTCGAATCGCTTTGCGAGAAGCTTCAACGCAAAGGTCGCTGGTCGCCATTCCGTCGGGGCAGTGGCGGCGTTCACGAATCCCGGTTCGTTGAACGATCCAGTTCGGATCGCAGCCGTACTGCTCATCCAGTTGTTCGTTCGTCACAATTTGTTCAGGTACGTAAGAACCGCACCCAGCAATCTGGATTCCGAGCAACGAATTGGTACGGCGGGTGAACAATGTTCTATGAGCCTCAGGTGAGGTTTTCGTAGAGTTATCGTCGGCAATAGTCGACACGCCCCTCACTCCTGATTGGCGAACAAAAAAATCGTCCCTGGTCAATTTCGACGTTGACGTACATTTCTCCGACAAGTGAGGAGAGCAATCTCATGTTTGCTTCCCGGCAATAATGACGTCTAAAACTGTTTGAACGCCCCACTTTCCGATTGCCAGCATAAACATTTTTAAAGTCTAAGACCAGTGAGATTATTGATTCGTGCGTTTCTGGTGAGATTTTGAAGGCGAAAATGTAGCGAACCGCAACTTCCTCGAATTTGTGTCACGCATGTCGCGTAAAACTCAATCGAAGAAGTTGCGGTGACCGCTCGGGCATCGCCCCCGGTTCTGTGATTTCACCTGTTTCCCAGGAAACAGTGGTCAAATCGATGTCATTGGGCCATCATCAAACTCAAGTTAGCGACGAATTGGCTGTTCAAATTTTGATTCATTACCAGCAGACTGAACTGGGGTATTTGCGGCAGGTTTAACAGCTCGTGCGGTTGGGGCAGCAGGAATTCCTGTCGGGTTCCAATTTGCAACCGACCATACCGGGTAAGTCTGCACAACGCTGGCTCCCAGATCTTGTAGACTCACCCGCAGCTTTGCAGAAGTTAATCCGTTGTTTGGAATTGTACGTTGTAAGACAAAGCGACGCGCAGTTGGGATGTAAGCAAAAAATTTCCCTGCCCCAAGTTCGTCATTTTGAGCCAATAAACGTAGCAGGGCGGTCTTTGGAACCTCTGCTGACGATTTCGGGAGTTCGTCCAACCAAGCCATCAACCAGATATCTGATTTATCCTGACTGAGAACAGCAGACATCGAGAGTTCCCACTCTTCTTCAGCAACGACTGCCTGAAAAGCAAAATCGTAGCGTTGCTGCTTTTTTGTCGGCTCAAGGTCCAAAGTTGCGATCAGTTGACCGAGTTGGTCTTCGGAAATTTGTGCCGCCGCATTCTGAGGAATTGCGTCCTGAGCAATTGCTGACGGAACTGGTAGAGATGCAATTCCGGCACCTGCCAGCACTCCAGCGACTAAAAAACGTTTCATGACCTTCATGGGAGACACTCCTTTGCCTTC
This sequence comes from Planctomicrobium sp., assembly GCA_029259835.1. GTDB lineage: Bacteria > Planctomycetota > Planctomycetia > Planctomycetales > Planctomycetaceae > Thalassoglobus. Next base: position 1,627 of record JAJDEL010000937.1, read on the forward strand.
AACACTTCTTGTGGGAGGCAATGAGTTGGCGAAATGCCAAGTCGAGTGCCACCGCTATGTTTTTTCATTATTCAGGAATTCGAAACAGATCTGAGACCATGTCTCAAATTCGTCGCGAGACTGGGTAAGCTGTAACGGTTCTTCGAATCCTGTCAGTATGATCGACTTTTCACGTGGTCGAACTTTGGCGTTGTTCAAGTCAAATATGTGAACTATTCCAAGATGAACCTTGCCGACTTCGGTTTCGTCATCATTGATCAGTGCGACGCAATTTTCCGTAAACCCTGATTCTAAAAAGACTTCCTCTTCAATTTCGCGTTGCATGGCGACGCGATAGACGTTGCTACCGGAATCCTGATCTTCAGCAGAAATATGTCCGCCGATTCCAATTGAACGTTTCGCATGTAAGCGACCTTCTCCCGATTCCGTCCCTCGGGTGTAGTAAAAGACCTTTCCTTCGTGACGAAACACGCAATATGGAATCAGTTGTTTGAAACTTGGGTCTTCCTCGACCTCATTCCGAGGACGGTAGCTGACGTAGTTTGGGTCAAATAAGGTGTCAAGATACGGCTGAATGTTCGTTGTGTAACCTTGGAAATGACCGATCTCGTGAAAGAGTGCCGTGGGCACAACAAGGACGTGTTCCACTGTGGTTTGTTCAGTTGTCATGGGTTCAGCCTGTTCGTTTTATTTGGGGTCGTTAAGGAGTTCTCGAACTTGCAATCCGATGTCCTCGGATCTCATCAATGATTCACCAACGAGAATTGCATGCGTTCCAGCTTCTTGAAGTTTCAAAACATCTTCACGAGTGTGGATCCCACTTTCGCCAACCAGGAGAATGTGTTCCGGAATCTGGTGTCGCAGTCTGATTGTGTGACTCAAGTCGGTTTCGAACGTTTGCAGATTTCGATTATTGACACCAACGAGTTGCGGATCAAGTTTGAGGACACGATCAACATTGCTCGGCTCGTAGACCTCGACCAGAGCATCCATTCCCAGTTCGTGCGCCAACTGAAAGAGTTCCTGAAGCTCGGCATCGCTGAGGCATTCAGCGATCAACAATATCGCATCCGCTCCACTGCATCTTGCTTCATAAACCTGATATGGGTCGAGGATGAAATCTTTCCGTAGAACAGGGAGGTTGACCGAACGGCGAATCTGTTCAAGGTACTCAAGTGACCCTTGAAAGAAGTGTTCGTCGGTCAAAACACTGATGCAAGCTGCTCCGTTTTCCTCATAAGTTGTTGCGATGGCGACAGGATCAAAGTCTTCACGAATCAGTCCAGCAGATGGAGATGCTTTTTTGACTTCAGCGATCAGCCCCATAGGATGGTGCGACTTCAGCGAACCGAGAAAATCTCGAACGGGCGGAGCATCTTGAAGAGTCGCTTTCAACTCTGGAAATGGTCGACGCTCTGCCGCAGCGGCGATTTCACCACGCTTGTAGTCAACAATTCGGTCCAGAACGTTTGCCACGCGTATTCATTCCTTCAGAAGAGAAATTCAGTCCTCAAAACAATAACGACATGTGATGCGCTCGAAAACCGTCCTCACTGTACCGCGCATGAAAAAGGCACGAGTCGATGGACTCGTGCCGGAATTTGATCAAGGATGTTCCGAAATTATTCGTCGGAATCCGAATCTTCTTCGTCATCACTTCCGAGTCCGATGTCGGATTGAGAAGTCGTCCGACAGACGGAGCGGTCCAGAGCTTCGACGCTATTTGAAACTGTAGGAGGCATTTCGATATCGGTGAAATCCGCACTGTCAAGAATGACGTCGACAGCCTTTCGTTCACGAATTTGAGCTTCCAGGTTCTCGATACTGCCGTTCTTCACCATGCGAGCGCGGACACGGCGAGGGTTTTCTCCACGTTGCATTGCCATCGAAAAAATTTCCATTTCGATGTCTTGTTCCGTTACGTCGATCTCTTCTGCATCTGCAACTCGGTCCAGAACAAAGTGTTCTTGGAGGTTTTGGCGAGTCATGCTCAGGGATCGTTGTCGCAAGTCGTTTTCGCGAGCAAGGATTTCTTTTGAAGTGAATCCAGCTTGCTGCATTTCAAGAATTTCTCGTTTCAGGGCGTTATCAACTTGCTTGTTGACCATATCCTCAGGAAGTTCCCAGTCTGCGGACTCCGTGATTTTTTCCATCACGAGGCGACGAGTTGCTTGTCGTTGCTCGTATTTCACTTGTCGTTCGAGCATTCCCTGGATCTGATCTTTCAGTTCGTCAAGGGAACCGGCTCCGACACGGTCGAGGAATTCTTCGTCGAGGTCGGGAATTTCCATACGTTTGACGTCGAGAACCTTGAAAATGACGTGAATCGACTCTCCACGCATTCCGATCGTGTCTGCTTCCATTGAGACGGTCAGGTCAGTCTCTCTGGTTTCGTCTGCTTTTGCACCTTTGATGAATTCTGCAAATCCTTCAAATTCCGCGTCTTGAAAACTCAGAGTCGGGCGTATGCGAACGGAAACGTCTTCAATTTTGGTGAGCGGTTTTTCTTCGTATGAGACGGCAATATCAACGGTGACATAGTCGCCCTCTTCTGCTGCTGCCTCGACCGGAACAAGCTGACCGTATTGTTCCAGGAACTGTTCCAGATAGGCATCGACCTCAGTCTCTGTCGTTTCACGGTTAGGGCGTTCGATGCTCAGCCCTTTGTACTCCGGAAGATCAAAGGATGGTCGTACTTCGACGTCAAATTCGTATTCGAAGTCACCTTCATCAGGAATTTCGATGCTGTCCAGGTCGAGATTTGGTTCGTTAATGGGATCGAGGTCGGACTCATCTCCGAGTTGCTCCAGACTCGCCATTAAGATGCGTTGCTTGGCTTGCTCGGAGATTTCGTTCTTAAATCTCTTCTTGACCAGCGAAGGAGGAACGTTCCCTGTTCGAAAACCGGGAACTTCTGCCTGTCCGGCATATTCATCGAGAAGATCCGCCTGAATTTCATCGATTGATGTGCGCGGCACCGAAACTCGGACGTGCTTTTTGCATGGACCGACGTCTTCAATTGTGACGTTAAGGTCCATCTTCTTTTCTTCAGCCTGGTCTTCTTCTGCGACTCCAACGTCACCGCCAGCCTGTTCATCTTCAATTTGATTAACTTCTTCTTCTGACACTTCAACTACCCTTCAAAAACAAACGGCCAGTAATCTCGAAGATCACGGCCGAATTCCTATGTGCCACAAAACTGGCACTCCAGATTCAGTGGTGCCACAATGATTGACTCGGATCGATGCTTGAGTTGTGTGATACGCGATCTCATCATGTGCCATCTCGGCACTTCAAGCAAAACGTGCCATCTGTGGCACTTCAGAAACGTGCCGCTTCCTGGCACGATCACTAACTTGTTGCGGTGACGCACGTTATCGAATGCGGTCTCCACAAAGAGCGGGTGAAGGGATTTGAACCCTCGACAACCACGTTGGCAACGTGGTGCTCTACCACTGAGCTACACCCGCGAAAATTCAGGTCAAACCTCACCCTCTATCTTCTTGCGAAGGAAGAGTTTAGAAACTGTAGACTTCGGACGTCAAGCCAATTTACGGCCCCGACGGGCAAGATTATCGCATTACGCACAGTATTATCCGACCAGGCATAATGCGTCGTCGTTATCCGAGAGTAGTGGACTATCGAATTGCCCCACCATTCGCATTGATGACCTGTCCAGTCAAATAAGCAGCCTCTGAACTGACAAGAAAGCGAGCTAAATTCGCAATATCTTCTGGTTGCCCCCAGCGTCTCAGTGGTGTTTCCTGCATGACCCGCTCTTGCCAATCCCGATTTGCCTGATCTCCCCAGGCAGTTTGAATCCACCCAGGTGCGATACAGTTGACTCGAACTATCGGGGCTAAAGAAACAGCCAGGGATCGGGTAAAGCCCATAATTGCGTTCTTTGCGGTTGAAAAGAGTTCGGCGCTTTCGCCTTCCATGCCGCGATCCGCTTGATCCCAGCCAATGTTTAGAATGACTCCCTTCCCGAGTTCTTTCATTTTGTGCCCAATCGCTCTGCTTAGTTGAACTGTCGCTGTCACATCAATTTCCAGAAGACGCTCCAGTTTTTTGGAAAAACTGAGTTCGGCTCCTGACCCTGTCAGCAAATCGACACCGGCATTGTTCACCCAGATATCAATCGGTCCCGATGATTTCCAGATGTTTGCAACGAAGTCTTCGCCAGAAACTTGACCAAAGTCCGCTTGAACTGTCGTAGCTTTCACGCCCAGTTGCGTTGCTTCGGCAGCCACGGCAGTGGCGGCTTCAGAGGACTTCGCACAGTGGATGACAACATTTGCTCCTCCTTGAGCAAATTCCAGTGCGATCGCGCGACCAATCCCGGACGACGCACCGGTGACCACAGCAGTTTTTCCTTCCAGAGAGGCGAAATTGTCGTTGGCTGGGCTCATTTTCAATCTTCCAGAACTCAATGTGAGCGCTCGCGAGTTTCATGCGAGACAACTATACTGTAGCGTTTCTCATATAGATATTCGTGTTCTGCCTTTGAAGAAGATTTGAAGTTATGGCGAAAGTATTGGTAGTCGGACAGGGAGGACGGGAACACGTTCTTGCCTGGAAATTGATGCAGTCTCCCCAAGTCGAAGAAGTGTTTTGCGCCCCTGGCAATGCGGGTACAGCCGAGGATGTCACTAATGTTGACATCAGTGCGACTGATTGCGAACGCCTTCTGAAATTCGCAAAAGAGAACGAGATAGACTTAACAGTTGTCGGTCCAGAAGCATCTCTGGTCGCCGGAATTGTTGACATCTTCAAAGCCGAAGGGCTGCGGATCTTTGGTCCTTCTCAAGCAGCGGCTGCCCTCGAAGGGAGCAAATCCTTCTGCAAGGATATCATGCGTCGGGCAAACGTTCCGACTGCGGACTACAGCGTTTTCACAGATCCGACCGATGCAGTGCAGTATGTCCAGGAACGAGAAGAAACAACTTTCGTCGTGAAAGCAGACGGACTTGCGGCTGGAAAAGGTGTTTTCGTTTGCTCGGAGAAAGCAGACGCGATTGAAGCGATTCACGAATTGATGACAAAGCAATCTTTTGGAGACGCTGGCAAGAAAATCGTTATCGAGGAACGTCTCGAAGGACAGGAAGTGAGCGTGCTGGCACTCATCGACGGCAGAACAATTGTGACTCTTGAACCAGCCCAGGATCACAAAGCGGCTTACGATGGAGACGAAGGACCAAACACCGGTGGGATGGGTGCCTACACACCGGCTCCATTTGCGACGCCGGAGTTGGTCGACCTAGTCATCGAGAAAATCTTGATCCCAACCGTTCATACAATGAGAAAAAACGGGACCGAATTCAAAGGGGTTTTATACGCAGGGATCATGCTCACGAATCAAGGGCCGAAGGTTCTCGAATTCAACGTTCGGTTTGGTGACCCTGAAGCACAGCCTGTATTGATGCGGCTGAAGTCCGACTTGTATGAAGTTCTGAATGCTGCCGCTAATGGCAGACTGAAGGATCTCCCAGAACTTGAATGGGATGAGCGCTCAGCCGTTTGCGTTGTGATGGCATCAGAAGGCTATCCAGGCTCGATTTCAAGCGGACATTCCATTCGCGGACTCGACGATGCTGCGAAGCTTACACCGGACACGAAGGTTTTCCACGCGGGGACTGCAATCGACGGAGACAACGTCGTCAACACTGGTGGACGTGTCCTCGGAGTTACGGCGCTGGGGACTGATCTTTCGCAGGCAAAAAAGAAAGCTTACGAAGCCGTCAAATGTATTCGTTGGCAGGGTGCGTGGTGCCGAAAAGATATTTCTGACAAAGCTCGGCAAGCTGAAAGTGAAGCTTAAACAACATTTCAGATGACAAGACATTAAAGGAAACTTTCACGCTAGCATCTTTCCGATCCGCGTTCGTTAGATGGTGAAATGAGAACTCCAGAGTCACTTTTTTCCTGACGAAGACGAGTACAAACCCTTACGGAATCGGGAATCGAGTTGTGTTTCCACAGCGCGAGTATCTATTATGGACTCTGTGCGATTGTGAGGCTGCTGGCGGACTAGGCAAGAACTCTAAAGGTACAACCACTTTACCCGATCCAGTGAAGAGTCAAACACGGTAGAGTAGAGTCTCGAAAGAAGTGGAGGCGGAATGAGCAGTGGAATGACCCCCGTCGAAGTGATGGTCAATCGCATCCTTGTTGTCGAAGACGATAAGGATGAGGCGGAATTCCTGAAGACATTCCTCACAAGCCAAAACTACACCGTCGAAATTGCTAAAGACGCTGGACAGGCACAAGCGGCGTTTACAATGCACTTGCCTGATTTTGTGATTCTGGATGTAATCCTCCCGAACGAAGTTTCCGGCTTCGAAGTTTGTGAACGGATGAAGCAGGAAAATTCTCAGGTTCCGGTATTGATGCTCTCCGCGATCGACATGGACGATGCTCGGTCACTTGCATCGAGAGTTGGAGCCGACGGCTACATGACCAAGCCTTATGATCCAGAAGAGCTTTTGAATCAGGTTCATGCGATTGCGGAAGAGGTCTGGAAGCGTCGCCACCTGGGAACAAAAGCGGATGATGGAGAGAAGGTCAGATTTTATTGCAACGAATGTGGTAAAAAATTGAAGGTAAAATCTTCACATCGAGGTCGAACACTGAACTGCCCACGATGTGGTCAACCTGTCATCGTCCCACTACACGATTAGAACATTCGCGGTGATCTCACATGAACAAACCTCATCTGTTAGAAATTCAGACCGGTCGACACAAGGGAAGAAATATCCGTTTGACCGATCCTGAAACGATTATTGGTCGAGCAGACGATGCCAAAATTCGGATCAGTTCGGACGATGTCAGCCGCCACCACTGCCTTCTGATCGCAAGAGAAGACGATGTTCTTGTTCGCGATCTTGAAAGTCGGAATGGAACCTTTGTGAATGGTCGTCCAATTGATGGAGATGTCATTCTTCAATCTGGCGGGACACTCTCTGTTGGTCCGATGGTTCTCAGGCTCGGTGGTGCCGGTGACGATTCAGAGAGTGTTGATGTGAAAATTACAGTCAAGTCACCCTCGCAAGTTGATGAATCACTCTCTGATGATGACATTGCGTCATGGCTTTCAGACAACGACAAGAAAGATCAACTCGAGTCAGATACAGCAACCTTTGACACGCCTTCTGTCCCTTCCCAACAAGCATCCGCTGACACATCCCCCAAGCCGCGTCGAAGAACGTTTGCCTCCGTCGCAGAAGAGGCTCAGGACATTATTCAACGGCATCTCGAAAAGAACTCTTAATTCTTCATGCACATCATTGCAGGCAAATACCGACGACGGAAACTTCAAACCAGTCCAGGCATGACGACGCGACCGATTACGAGTCGCGTCAAGGAATCCCTCTTCGAAAACATCCATAAAAGGATCGAAGGGAAACGCGTTGCCGACATTTTCGCAGGGACAGGAACAATCGGTCTGGAAGCACTTTCACGCGGCGCAGAATGCGTGACCTTCATCGAGAAAGATCGCGTCGCACTCGAATTACTCCGAGAGAACGTCGCCCATCTCGACTGCAAGGACGAAACACTGATCTGGCCTGCGGATGTTCTGCGTTGCTCATATCGCCCCAAAGGAGAGCAAGCCGCTTCGTTCATTCCCTGGGATGTCGTCTTTTTCGATCCACCGTACAACATGGTCTCGCAGGTATTCCCTGGCAAGACTTTATGGACTTCGATGAAACGTCTTGGGAAGGAAGGAATCACAGCTGACGACGCGACTCTCGTCTTCAGAGTTCCGAAACAGGCCGACTTCGAACTTCCGGAGCCGTGGAAAATCGACTGGTCATTAACGAAATCAGGGATGAGCATCCACATCTGCGAGAAAGCCACTTAACCTTGCTTCTCTAGGGTCAGGAAGCAGTTGCAGCTTCAAATTAACACCTTGATCCCTATTTGGTTTTTGACTCATACAGACTATTCTGCTGAGATTGCAAACAGTGATTCAAGCCAGAAAGACGCGAACGGGCCTGCGACAGTATTATGAACGAGCAAAAGCAAATTTCGAAACGGCACCGTCGAACACGGGATGATCACGCCACGGAAACCGCGGAAGACTACGTTGAAGCCGTCTGGGAAATCATCAACGAACAAGGAAGTTGCCGGGTTGTCGACTTAACAAAACGATTCGATGTTTCGCACGTCACGGTGACGCGTATTAT
>JAJDEL010000938.1 GCA_029259835.1 Planctomicrobium sp.
CAGTAAGTCGCAGAGTTGGTCCCAGTTGTCCATATTATGAGTGTCGGCGGTGTGGCGGCAAATTAGAAAACGCCCTTCGGAATGTGGAGAAAGAGGAATTCCCGTCGCCGATTCAAGGTCTTCTTCCTTGCTTGCGAGACATTGACAATCAGACGCTCAGCCTATCACCTTCACGATGAGATCTTCAATGGCCGCTTTCGGAGCATTCTTCGAGACGGACTTAATTCCATTCTTCATGCCGGTCTTACCTCCGTAGCTTTCGCTGGTTCCGATGACCTGCTGGTTTTTCGCTTTCAGCACGAAGTAATGTTTGCCAGCCTTGTTGCTCTTCTCCTCATAGCGATCAGAATCCGCAGCGTTCGCTTGAACTGAGACAATTCCTTTCTTTGCCGTTGCCTTTGAGGTGTACATCTGGCTGGCAAGGATGATCTCGCCGTTCGGAGCGAGAAGGTGGAAGAAGAATTTTCCGTTCCGTGCTTTCTTGATCTGAAACTTGGCTGGCATGGTTGTTCCTTTCTGACGGCGCAACAGGTTCAAAAATAGTCTGGTCGTGGATATCCGACCTGACGACTGTACTCATTTCTTTTTTCTAATCGCTGTTTGTACTTTCTGCTTCTGTATCTTCTTTCGCAAGTGAGGAAGTTTCGTGGCTGGTTGCCTTGGTGTCTGGCGTGGGCTTTTCGACATCGGTTCGATCCTCTCTTTCCTTTGATTCTATCGACTGTGCTTTAGTCTCGGTAGAATGATCTCTTCAACCAACCACAGGGAGGCCAATTCCATCTCGAAAAAACAAATCCAATCTGGTGAGAAGGTCGGCCTGAAGCTGACGCAGAGCGGGCCTGCCCACCAGAAAATGTCGGTGGACCTTGGGGATTTGCCGATTACCTCGAAGCTCTCGCCGATCCGAAGCACAAACAGCATGAAGAACTTCTCGAATGGCGAGGCCCGTTCGATCCAGAAGAGTTTGATGCGCAGAAAGTGACGAGGGAGACGCGGCGTGTCCTGCCGAATTGGAGGCAGAATGAGTAGATTCCAGTTAAACAGTGACTTCGACGGCGACTTGTATCTCTTTCCAAGGAATTTTGATGAACCAAATTATCAACATCGCTGAGAGGTGTGGGTAATTCTGGATGATGGAAGTCGCAAAGAGGCTCCGCTGTATACGCCCCCCATGTGTGTCAACGATGGAGTCGTCACGAACCCACTTGAAACTTCAGGACACCAACAGGTTGCTGGCTGGGATGTTGATTTTATCTATGCGTCAGAAATCGAGATCATCATTGATTCTGGGCCAGTGATTCGTATCCGGCATCCAAGGCCGTGAAGCATCGTGTCGCTCTCACCAGCTTCGTTCCTTGCTCAAGTCAACCCTCCAACCGTCTTTAACGAAGTCGGGAACGATCCCGATGCTGGTCCGATCAACGGCGAACACCCTCGATCACACTGACTTCAGTGCTGGTTGGTACAATTCGCACCAGATCGAATCCGGCCTTGTCATAAAGCTCATGGTATTCGTTCTCGGTACGTTCTTTTCCACCGGGGATGAGCATCATGGCGAGGTCGAGGAATTTGCCCATGAATGGATCGTTTCCGGGGGGAATGACACTCTCCACGAGCAGAAGCTTGCTACCTGACGACATCACAGAATGGCAGTTCTTCAGAATAGTGAGTGACTTCTCGTCGTCCCAATCGTGAATGATGTGGCGCATGATGTAAGCATCGGCTCCAGCGGGGACTGACTGAAAGAAGTCGCCATCAACTAACTGGCAACGGCCACTCAGTCCAGCCGCCTCGATGTTGGGGCGTGTTCGTCCAACAACATGTGGAAGATCAAAAAGAATGCCTTTCATGTCGGGATAACTCTGAAGGATTGACGAAATCTTTGATCCGTTGCCACCGCCGATATCGGCGATGACGTTGATCCCTGAGAAGTCGTAGGCGTCGATGATTGCGCCGGTTTCCCGACCGTGAATACCGGTCATGGCATCGTCGAAGATCCGTGCTTTTTCAGGCTGCTCCGCAAGGTGGTCGAAAATGGGTTTTCCGAACACTTTTTCGTAGGCGTTGTCTCCTGTCTCAACTGTATCCGCAAGATTGCCCCATGCTCGATACTGGTCCTCTCCCATCATCAATGCCAGTGAACGCTGTGATCCTTGGATATCACTACGAAGCGGTTCAGCAAGAGGCGTTAATGAGAATCGCTTGTGGTCTTCCTCGGCGAAGATGCCAACACTCGCCAAAGCTCTCAGATGACGGTAAAGCAAATCAGGTTTCGTAGCTGTGGCAGTTGCCAGTTCGTCAACAGTCAACGAACCCTCGTTGAGTAAATCGGCAATACCGAACTTGGCAGCGGCGTAGATCGCTTGCGAAATCCAGTAACCTGTGATCATCTCGCCGAGTTGGGCCTGTGGTGGAATGTTGGTCATCGTTGGTACTCTCTTCGTTTCTCTTGTTACTTGTTAGACGCTGCTCGGGACAATCCTTGGCACAAAGGATCTCCAGAATGTTCACTCACGGATTGTACTCAAAACCCAAGCAAAACGTCTGCATGTAAGCTGTGATCATTTGCAGAGACTAACTTTTGGTGTGACGGGTTATTGTCGATCCGTGGACACTCAGTCAGCAGCCTTGAGACTTCATTTAACACATCAGTTGATCAGGCCCGTTTAGCTGATGTCAGAGCCTCCCTCGTCTAGCCCGTCGAAGTGAGGCTCGTTTTTTAGGATCGCCTCCAATCGTCTCGCTGGCAAAAACCGGACTGCGGCAATTTCTCATTATCACTCCGTAATGGTGCGTCGCTCGGACAGCATCCCCATCGGCTGTCCGCTCGCGCTGATACACAACAGAAATGAGACCTGTCGAATTCTCGCTCTTGAGATAATCTAGGTCATCAGTGCGCGGTAACTCAGATGAAGTGGCGTCTAAGCTACTCAGCCTCTTCCTTCAATTCACTCAACATTTCGAGCAGATTTTTGACGAGTATGTCGGAGGCGTCTTTTTGCACGTGGCACGTACCGAGCCACGTCTCGTAGCCACCGAGGCGGTGCTGCGCGGGAGTGGGCAAGTAGCCGTGCCGCCCGTTCGCCAGGCCAATGACCATCGTCTGTGAAAATGGACTGCTGTCTTTCAGCTCCAAGCCGGTTTCCGCAAAGGTTTCAAAAGGAATCCCACAGACAGCCAGATTGCCAATGCGAATCGCCTGGATTTGCACGGTCACGGTATCTTCCTTTCGTTCGGCAGCAATGATGGTGCGTCGGGCGTAGGATTGAGCCAAACGAGGCAGCCGGGCGATGGCATTCTTATCCTTGATGGCGAGCACTTCCCTAGCGGCGAGGAGTTGATGTTTCGTGGGGCGGCGATACCTCAATACGATTTCGCGCTCTCTCATTCCGAGCCGAGCGTCGGAGCGATATTCCTCGATCTTTCGATAGGCAGACCAGGCGGTGTCGGCCGCTTTACCAGCGACCACACGGATTTGCTCGAACGGCTCACGCGGTGGACGCGGTGTTGCAAAGGAAATATTGTTGATGTCTCCCGATGTTCCGTTCGACATCATACCCACAAAACGACTATCGGCCCGTAGACGTGTCGGCAACAGTCGAGCGAATTCTCCGTAATAGTCAGCCGAAAGTTGTCCGCGAGGTGGGGCACCCACATAGTGCAGCGAATAATTCGCGAACAGCGCGAGCGGCTTGCGTTTGGCGTTTTGCAATGAAATCACTGTGATGTCGGGATCGGTCGGGCCAGCAGGGCGGTCCAGCACGTCGGGACTTCGCGGCGGGTTCATCTTCACCAAATCAAGCTCACCAAAAGGATTGACCTGCATCTTCATCGGTTTCAGGTACCAACGTCGATTGAACACCTCGTCTGGCAACGGGTGTGAAGCTGCTCCAAACGTGGCTGGCTGTAGCGCTGCGTGTGCCTGAACTATCGAATCAGCGACTCCCGCAACGAATAATTTCCGATACGCCACTTCTGGAGCAGCACCTTTCGTGGTGTTCGAATGTGGACCGCTATGCGTATGTGTTGAACTGATCAACATGCGGTCGGTCGGAATACCGGTCGTCGCTGAGGCGATCTTCTTGGCTTCATCCAACACTTCAGGTGGAGCACCGAGGGTGTCGACCACGACCATTGCCAACGTTGTGACCCCGTCGCTGAGCACCATCGCACGAGCATGCAGTGGATCGTGCGCACTCTCCGCCATATTGGCATTGAAACCGCCCGGCATGTTGAGTGGAAACTCATTCGGCGTAATATCGATCGCCGCTGCGCCAGCGCGGAGAGGAGTTAATTTCGGTTCGCCGCCTTGTGAGAGAAGCGATCCGCTCAAGAACAGAAAGAGAAACGCGGCTCGTGTCATTCGGTTTAGAAATCGAAGCATTGTCATCGTTTGGTTTACTCTATCTCTAGGAGCAATACACATTCGGCAGTCATGCTAGCTCAATCGCCATTGCTAGGAAGACGCTCGCCCACTGTTGGCTGAACGCGTTCGATGCTACATCAGACAATCAACTGCTTC
>JAJDEL010000939.1 GCA_029259835.1 Planctomicrobium sp.
GAAACTGTTCGAGAGTATCGACTTCGATTTCCAGAATTATCTTTCTGTCAACGGAACTGCGTACTTGTTCGATCGCGTTTTTCAACGAAGGCGTCTTCTTTTCGTTCCACCACGCGAGATGATTATCCTTAATCAGGACCGCATCGAAAAGCCCCATTCGATGATTACTTCCTCCTCCGCAGCGAACCGCATATTTCTGGAGTTCTCGCAAACCAGGTAACGTTTTCCGAGTGTCTAAAATTTTTGAATTAGTCTCCGTAATGGCGGTCACGAAATGGTGAGTGAGCGTCGAGATCCCGCTGAGCATGGTCAGGAAGTTCAGCGCTGTTCTTTCTGCCGTTAAAAGTGAACGCATCGGGCCGCTAATTTCTGCAATTACATCGCCAGGCCTCAAAACTTCTCCGTCACTCAACTGAGGAGAGTATGTGACCGTCGAATCCAAATATGAAAACACATCCTGTGCGATTCGGTTTCCGCACAAAATCCCCTCTTCTCTGGCTACGACGTTGAGATGACCTGTCGCCTTTTCTGGCACTAAGGCATGAGTCGTGAGATCATACGAACCTGACAGATCTTCAAGGAACGCTTCGCGGATTAATCTTTGGGCCGCCTGAGATTCCGAATGAGACATTTCTAAAAGTGACATAAAACTCTTTGATGAATCCATTAGCTTTGGGGATCAGTCGGAATCAACTTTCAAATCGTTTTGACGTTTCCTGCGCTATCGTTTCCAGATGTTGAAAGTTATCACAAAACGCACTGTACCGCATTTGTTTGCGGACATCTTCGGTAAGTGCCTGACCACCGACAATCAGGGTGACCTCGTTCTCGAACGCTAACCTAGAAAGGCGTTCAAATTGATCGAGAAACGGATTCAATTCGCGAATTGCAGAAACGCTGACCCAAAACAGTTTTGGTCTTGTGTCGCACAAGGCATGTGTCAACGATGAAAAAGGCAACATATTCCCCAGAGATGTCGCGCGCCAACCGAGGTCTCTCAAGACGAGTTCCACCATGGATGATGCGAGCGTATAAGGGTCTCCGTCAACGGTTCCGCCCACGGCAATCGGGGCATCGGCGGAAAGCTCTGGAAAAACACGTCGAACTTCGTGCATCACGCGCTGACAAAGTTCACACGAGCGTCGTTCATGGTAGACGGCAATTTCTCCGTCTTCCCACTTTTGGCCGACTTCTTCAAATGCTTTCGACAAAACATCATCACAAATGAGGCTCATTGGATACTTGGCGAGATAGAGGTTGAGTGTCACTTCAATGCAAACAGCTTCTTCGCCAGCCACGAGAGCGCTCAGTAACCGCTTTCGTTCGTTCTGCAACTTCCTCTCACCACCCCCTGTCGTTGCTGGAGGAAGCCCAAGGACTTCAGGATTGTGAATTTCATGACCTGATTCACGCAAAAAAGTGAGCACTCCGTTCACTGGAATGCGTCGGTGCCCACCAGCAGTGTAAACAGTCGGGATCTTCCCCTGATCGCACCAGCGCTTCAGCGATGATTCGCTGACGTTAATGGCCTGAGCAACTTGTCTTGGTGAAACGAGTTCCTTCACAATTTAATCTTGCTGCCTACAAAAGGAGAAATAGAGTGAGTTCCAGCTACTCAGTTTACCAAGATTTTAGTCGCCTTACTAAATTTGTCACCCGACAACAGAGTTCTCCTGAGATGAACCAACGAATTATAGTTCATCATTACCGAATTGGCTGTTCGAAATCCCTTTTGCGGGAAGAGGCAATGTTTTGGGTAACCCGGAACGCGACCAGTCGACGCCAGCATCTCGTCCGTCGTTCCCTGCCTTCAGGGCTGGGTTGGGAAAGTCCTCTTCACCCTCCTGCAGATCAAACGCGGTTGGTGGCACCGTGTGAAGTGAAGAAATCGAAATTGGAAGGCGTAATTTGAACAGATCTGTATCAGTGACCTGTTCGAGAGTTGCCCCTATTTCTCGCTGGGAAATAATTTGTGGCTCAAATCTTAAGGAGGATTCGACACTGAAAATCGGCCCGGAAGATTGTACAAAGCTTCGATCTGATTGTGATCGCCACTGAATTTTCTCAATGAGCAAATCAGAATCGAGATGGCCGGATATCGCCACGAATGCTTGCTGACTTCGATTGACTCGAAACACGCTGCCCCGTACATCCACCGTCACGGATTCAAGTGTTCCATGGTCACCAGTTGTTGCAGAAAGTAAGCCATCTCCTGCGAATGCTGTCACATGATTTAGAACCAGCGATGTACTTGGCTCTGCTTCAGTTGCCATACTTGTTTCCACCGAATGAGAACCATCCAGACGATGGATTGCCCCACTGATCGCCAGTGCGGACTCTTCGATTCGAACATCTAAAGGATGCAGGTCAAGTTGCTTCACAAAATTCATCTGCCCTCGACAAATTGAATCTCGAACTTGCACAGTCGTCGGTCGTCCAGACATTCGCTCTGGCATAAAATTTGGATTATCCGCTGATTCCGATTCTGGAATAAAGACGAAAGAAGATGCAATTTGTTCAGGATTGTTCATCGTAAATGAAGACCCGCCCGCCAAAAATTCCGCACCTGGTGACAAGCTGATCATTGACCATTCATCAACTGTCGTATCGGGATCGACAATCAGTTCCAGGTCAACATCGTAAATTTCTAAGGCGCCTCCATGTCCGATCTCAAAGATGGATGCCCTACTGGCTAAAGGACGACGTAAGTTAAATTCTTCTGACAAGTCAAACCGAACAACAGGGTGCATTTTTTCTGCAGCTCTTAGAATGACTCGCTTAGCAGAAAATTGAATTGTGTCCAATTGCAGACCAAGAACGCCATCGGCTTGAATTTCAATGACTGTGTTATCAGCTGCAAACGCAAATGCTTCGGAGAGACTGGCAACATTCTTAGACTCACCCTCCTTGGTCTCAGTGACGTAAAACGGACGAGAGAGATCAAGATTTCTGGGCGATGTGCTGACATCGGGAGATTGTTCTGTACCCTTCATTTCAATCGCTGCAATCGATGGTGTCTCCACTTCTATCAGAGAATCGCCCTGCCCCAAGTCTCCAAGTTGATCCCAAATACCTTCAGTATTTCCTAACATCGAACCCTGAGACCACTCGGTCCCATCGAACCCAAATGATGATACCAATTCCGATGAGTCCTGCTGAGTAGATTCGTGAGTTGCATTTTCGCTCTGGTCGGTTTCGGGAGCGATATTTACAATCTTCGGTATCGAGGAATCAGGCGTGCTTCCTTCATTCTCATTAATGCCCGGTGTGGTTGGTGCTCCCGTCGGGTAATTTTTTGCCTCACTGTTCACACCTGCTGCAGGTTGCATCCGGTCCACCAGGTAGACAAGCAGCAGTAGCACCAGGGCGACCGCCATCCAGGTTCGTGTTCCATCCCAATATAGATTGTGAGATTTGAACTGTGGGGTCGTCCAAACGACCGCATCTGGAGAAGTTGGAGCAAGCCCAAGGCTTTCCGCAATCTGGATCAAATCATTGATGAGCGACTCTGCTGTTGCGTACCTTTCATCTGGATTACTCGCCATCATCTTTTGAATGACTCTGGAAAGTTGCATTGAAACTCGCTGATTCTTCAAATGCGCTTCAGGTGGAGTTGGACCGTGATGGTTCATCACCTTCTGGAACATCGTTCCTTTGGGATACGGTGGCTCACCAGAAAGCAT
>JAJDEL010000940.1 GCA_029259835.1 Planctomicrobium sp.
TTGGCACCGATTCGGTCAGGAAAAAACCGGCGAGCAGGCGACTGAAGAACCCGGAAAATGGTCGCAGAGATCCAGCGGCGGCAGGAGAGGAACAGACTTCAATGGCAGCTTGATCGTAGGCCGCCTGGAATTGTTTTAACATCGCCTTCTTTTCTTTGATCTCCCGGCTGAAGCCGGACATGAGATACCTCCCCACAAATCCGCTCACGACGACCAGCAGTGTTAGTGCGATCAGAACTTTCCCGATCAAGCTTTCATACTTGTGACCACTATGAATAATAACCAGAATGGGACCGATGACACCGGCATAAATATGCCAGGCGAGAAGTGTTCGCATGGAAACATATTTCTTGACCGCTTTTTTCAGATTTCGGTTTCGCTTCACCACCATGTACGCCAACGGCACCAGCATCAGGAGAGCGCCAACGATCCCGAACATGCCTCCCCAGAAGCTTCCAGCAAAGCGTTCCGAATGGTGCAAAGGAAAGCCAAGCCAGGTGATCAACATCAAAATCACCAGGCCAGTAACGATAATTTTCTCTCGTTCTTTCATTTAATTGAACTCCAGGTGGTCAAGTGGCTTTCATTTCGCCGCTCGCTGTAAGTGAGCGGCAAATAATCTCGTCAGAAGCCTTACGGTGAGAGTTTGTTTGAGGACAATTCTTCAAGCTTCAACGCTCACATCCTGCTCCGCGATTGCCTGACATGCGAGAATCATTCCGGCGGCTTTATCGTCCGGGTCGAGTCCGTCGTCTGTTTCCATGGTCACGTTACCTGAAAGGAGTTTGACGACACATTCTCCGCATGTGCCGACTCGGCAGGAATAGTCGATATCGACTCCTATTCGTTCTGAAGCTTCCAGGATTGTCTCCTCAGGTTCGAGGTTTGCCGTCTTGTTTGATGTTGCGAAAGTGACTGCTGCGCCTGCGGGAGCGACTGTTGAGGCTTCTGGTTTACCGGCAGTTGCGGAAGCTGGTTCGATTTTCGGTTCAGTTTTGGATTTGGCCTTCGGTTTCTTCGTCGATCCGAAATTTTCGGAATGAACATTCTCAGACGGGACTCCAAGTTCGGTGAGCATCTTTTTCGTGGAATCCATCATCGGTGGGGCACCGCAAATGTGGATGCGTTGGGAGGAAATGCCCGGCACCCATTCCGTCAGCATCTCTTTGCTCAGTCGACCGAATCGGTAGTTGCCGATATCTTTATCCATTCGACTCATCGCGGCATGAACATGCAGATTCTCATAACGCTGCTGCAACAGTTTTAATTCTTCCTCGAAGATGAAATGCTCAGAGTCACGACAGGCAACGATGAAATAAATATCGCCTAGCCAACACATATCGGACAACGCCCGAACGACACTCATCATCGGCGTAATACCGACGCCACCCGAAATCAACACGATGCTGTCAGACTCTTCTCCGGTAAAAGTAAACTTCCCGCTTGGAGCTTTGACTTCCAATGTGTCGCCGACTTTCACATTGTCATGCAAGTAACGCGAGCCGGCCCCTTGCTCTTCACGCTTGATGGTGACTTCGCAGAAGTACCCCTGAGTTGGTGATGAGGAAATCGTATAACTCCGACGAATCGGTTTCTCTGCAACCGGCAAGGTGAGTGTCAGAAACTGCCCCGGCAGGTAGCTGAACGGAAGACCGCTGCCGTGGCAGGCGACCAGTCTGAACGTTTTGACATCAGCGGTTTCCTGCGTAATCCTGGCGACTCGCAGGCGGCACAGTTTCTTCTTCGCGACCGGCAGTAGACCTTCTGAAATTTCAACTCCTTCTGTCGATTCAGTTGGACACGTTTCCTCGCCATCTGCGCAACAATCACCGGCAGCATCAGCAGCAGTTCCACCACTTGAAGAAGCGGCTTGCGGAGGAGGTGCAGTAGTAGGCATTGTTTTCTGAACAGGAGGTGTCACAGCGGCAGCTTTGGGAACCTGAGTAAAGTTGGGAGCGGACTTGCCATCCGAGTTGGAAAGAGTTTCGAGCAAGGCGGAAGCACGCCGCATTTTGAAGAAATACATCCAGATCATGGCGACCGCGAAAATGACAAGAACCGCCATGATTGCTGAATGGAACACTGTCATGCCGAAGAATCGAAACCCGCTGCTTGCCGGACCGGGGGGCAATAAATTCATTTCCCCTTTGAACCATTGCAAGGCAACATTGCGAGGTGCCTTCCCTTCGGCAATCGCGCGATGTGCAGCGAGACCGCTTTCAAACTGAGCCAACCCTTCGCGAACGGCAGCCGTGGCAGACTGCATAGCAGCAAAGTCTTCACCGGGTGCGGCCTCTGCCAGTTGAGCGAAACCGTTGGTCATCAATTCGGTCCCTTCGATCATGCGTTGATGAGCTTCGGCTTCGATCTGGGCACGTTCTTCCATCGGTAAGTCAGGCAGTCCCATGAGTCTGGGGTACATTTCTCTCGGCTTGGGCGCACCCATTTTGTCCATCATCCCGCCCATACCGCCACCTTTCCCACCACCCATCATGCCTCCGCCACCTCCCATCATCCCGCCATCTTTTCCGCCTCCCATCATCCCTCCGCCGCCACCTTTCGTCCCGCTGCCACCAGCCGAGGCAGGTCCATTCTCGGCTCCGGCGGATTGTGCCTGACCAGGATGATGCTGGGCATGTTCCTCTGGAGAAACCTGAGCAAAGGCTGCTCCCACGAAGAGTGAAGAAAACAATGTGGCACTCAGCGACAGGCACGCAAAATAAAACGGCAGGCTCCGAACGTCTGTGTGGAGTTGACACGCTTGTCGAGCGCGAGCGGTGGACTGATTCGCGGTGAGAGTCGTCATCCATTTGCTCCAGGTTGGTGAGTGGAGTCGATGAGTTGTGAGGAGGTTTTCGTGGTCAGGAGCAGTTAATGCTCACTCGTGGTCGCCTCGTTCTCGGCGTTCGGTTTTCCGTCAGGTGAAGCTGAGAAAAACTGGCTCGTTCCCTGGCACGCAATCGCTTTACCAAGTCGTGAGATCGAATGAGCGTAGGCTGCCGTTCGCATGTCAATTCCACGGTCTGTCATCAAGTCGTGAATCGCATTGAATTCGAGAGACATGATTTTATGCAGGCGTGATTCCACTTTGTCGACTGTCCAGTAGTCGCCAGCTCGATTCTGCACCCATTCGAAATAACTGACCGTCACACCACCAGCATTTGCAAGAATGTCAGGAATGACCAAGATTCCTTTGCTGTTCAGGATGTCATCGGCATCTGCGGTCGTAGGACCGTTCGCGACTTCAACGATCACTGCCGCTTTGACACGAGCGGCGTTGTCTCCGGTGATCTGATCTTCCAAGGCAGCGGGAATGAGAAGGTCGACGTCAAGCTCCAACAATTCTTCATTGGTGATGGAGGAGCCATTGGAATCATCACCGGTCTTGCAGTGGCACTCTATGCTTCCGCAAATCGGGCAACCGCAGACGGAGCGTTCGCTGTAGACATTTCGTCCTGCGTTTTTGTGTTTGATCGCACAGGTGATATCGATACCACTGTTTCTCAAGATGCCACCTTGTGAATCACTGATGGCGACAATTCGATAACCGTCGGCAAATAACAACCGTGCCACGTGCTGTCCTGCGTTGCCGAAGCCTTGCACGGCGACTCGAATGTCCTCCGGATTCCAACCGCGAATCCGCTCTAATTCCTTGATGCAGTAATATGTTCCTCGACCTGTGGCATCGCTTCGCCCGAGACTCCCACCCAACGGAATCGGTTTTCCGGTGATCACTGCCGGTGTTCTCTGGCGGCGAATTTTGGAGTATTCGTCCATCATCCAGCCCATGATCATCGCGTTCGTGTAAACATCAGGAGCCGGAATGTCAGTCTCTGGGCCAATGAAGTCAGCGACGGCTTCGATGTATCCACGGCTCAATCGTTCCAGTTCCAGACGTGACAGTTTTTTAGGATCGACAATTACACCACCTTTACCTCCACCGAACGGAATTCCGACGACAGCACACTTGCACGTCATCCAGAACGCGAGTGCCTTCACTTCGGCAAGGTGAACGTTTGGATGAAAACGAATTCCCCCTTTGGTTGGTCCTCGTGTATCGTCGTGACGTACACGATATCCTTTGAATACTTGTAACGATCCATTGTCCATGCGAACCGGAATGGAGACTTCCAGAATCGACTTTGGAGTTCTCAGTTTGAGCAGCGCTTCCGCATCGATGTTGGCGTACTCGGCAGCCTTGTCCAGCCTGGTGATTGCATCGGTAAAAATGTCGTTGGTCATCATTTCATCCTTTCGGGATTTTCCCAGAGTTTACCGCCTCGCGACAGCAAAAGGGTAACTCATTGATGGGAGCACGTTCAGGAATATAAGTTGTGGACTCAGTCGGTTGAATCCGATTGCCGTACCAGTGGGCAGCTGGAACAGCACTCAGGCCGTGAGCGAAGAGGCTAATTAAAACAGTCGTCATTGCGATGAGGAAAATGTCTTGTCCGTGTGGAATGCTTGAGTCCTGAAGCAAAATCAAGGCAAAGACAACAGAAGCCGTACCTCGAGGACCGAACCAGCCGACGAACAATAAGGTGCTCACATGCAAACCGGTTCCCAGCAGGCTGATCACTACCGGGATCATTCTGAGGAGAGAGAGGCTGAGGACTGCAAAGAGAACGACCGGTATTGTCGCCTCCGCGATGACGAGTGGAGCGATCAGTGCTCCGACCACTAGGAACGTCATCAATGTGAGCAGTTGACCTTCCGCTTCGCCGAATTCATAGATTTTCTTGCAAACCGATGGAGCGAAGTGGCTCATCGCCAGTCCACAAGAAAACGTGGCGATGAAACCGTTTCCACCGACAAGCTCAGCAACTCCATAGGCTGCTCCTGCCAGTCCCAAAGAAGCCAAATTGACAAACGTTGAATCGGTCCACTTGCGCTCAATAGAGATATTGAGCAATCGGCTTCCAAGATAACCGACTAAGACTCCCACAGCAGGTCCAAGAGTCACTTGCAAGACAGCAAATTGAAACCAGTAACTCGGATCGGCATTGTGCCCTGTGATCCTGGTTCCGCAGAGAAACAACAGGATCAGCGGGACGCAAAGACCATCGTTGAGGCCGCTCTCGACGCTGATTGTCTGGCGGATGCGAACTGGGACGACCTTGTTGGTAACGACCGGGTGAGCAAGTGAAGCATCAGTCGGCGCGACAATTGCTCCCAGAAGAGCAGCATGCCAGATCGAGAATTTCGGAAACAGACCGATGGCTGCAAGTGTTCCCAAGGCA
>JAJDEL010000095.1 GCA_029259835.1 Planctomicrobium sp.
GAAACGTTTGCCTGTATATCAACTAAGGCATTTCCAACGCCATAAACATCGTACTTCACACCGTATCCTTCAATCTCGTAGTTTCAGTTCTGTTATCGCAAAGCAGGTTTGTGAGTGTACCGAGGTGAGATAAAATTCGAAACGGGACAAGGAGGTGGAATATTCAGTTGCGACCAATCGTCAACGCAAATGGTACAGTTTGGGACAACCTGCGAGCCGATTGTTGATGGTACATTACGAAAAGCAAGTCTCGTTTTTTGTTACTCGTTCAGCCTGTTTGAGTGTTCGATTAGCAAAAAATGACGTTAGAATTCATTGACGTCCAGGTCGCTCAATGAGCAAACGTAGAATACTCGTCCGTAAACACAGTGAGTGAATGATGCAGTTGAATCGACGAAATGCCCTCCAATCGCTGCTCGCTGCTCCGTTGAGCATCGGATTGCCGCTCAATCTCCTTGCCGCGGTAAATACTGAAAGAACACAGTCTGGTTTGGTATCAATTGGTTCGATTCGACCGGATGAGAATCTCTTCGAGTACATCCAGCGGAGCGTCGGAAAGTTCGACAGCCAGCTTTACCGACAAATTCTTGGCGCTGCGAACGAATTCAAAGAAGGAGACCAAAGCATCGGTGTGGCTGCCATTGATGACACGTCTCGCCAAAAAGCTCGCACGCTTTTATCGCGAACGCGACTCAGTGATATCAACACTCATTCAATCTTTGAAGATAACCTGCACCACCTCTTGATCAGTCGACAAGCACCTCTGAGAATACAGGGCATCGAGCATCCGACTCTCTCCGATCTTAAGAATTCATTGCTCACTCAAGATGAAAAAACAATCAAAGCGTTTTCGCGCAACCTCTCCAGTGATGTCATCGCATGTGTCGTGAAGTTGATGAGTAACGACGAGTTAATTTCTGTCGGTGCGAAAATTTACAATCAACTTCCAGGGAGCAAGATCGGAGCTAAGGGGTATTTGGGCGCACGTATTCAACCGAATTCTCCGACAGATGATATTGAGGATACCCGCTGGCAAGTTTTTGATGGCTGGTCATATGCCGTTGGAGACGTACTGCTCGGCACGAATCCTGTTTCCAGCGAACCTTCTTCCGTGAAAGCAATTGAATTGGAGTTAAAGGATCTGTTGCACACGTTCGGCCTTGAAGACGTGATGCCGCACTGCGTTCTCTCTCACATTGATGTACAAGCTGAGGTTGAAGAATCGGATCCAGACAGCACTGCTCTGTGGTTCCAGAGTATCGCCGGGACTGACAGTGCGAACCAAACGTTTGATATCAGCCTTGAAAAGATGAGGGACTATGCCCGAAATCGTACCGGAAAATACGGCTTATATTTCGAGACCGGGCAAGGTGCGGATTTCACGAATGGGCATGGACACGGCTTTGACATGGTGCTTCACGAATCTCGCAAATACGGCTTCGCCCGCGTGTTGACCGAGGACGTTGCGTCTGGTCAGAAAGCGAATGGAGCAACTCCGGCGCCTTGGGTTCACCTTAATGATGTCGCTGGATTTATTGGTCCTGAAGTCTTCCGGACGCGCGATCAACTTGTTCGCTGTTGCCTTGAAGATATTGTGATGGGGAAACTGCACGGTCTGACGATTGGTCTCGATGTTTGTTCCACCTTACACATGGACATTTCTCTCGAAGATTTGGATTGGTGCCTGGACCAAATCATGCCTGCCAACCCTGCATATTTAATGGCGCTTCCGACAAAGATCGATCCGATGTTGGGCTACCTCACGACCGGATTTCAGGACCATGTCCGTCTGCGCGAAAAATTTGGGTACAAAGTCAATGATCCGATGTGGACGTTCTACAAAGAACTGGGAGTGATTGATGCAAACGGCCAACCGACAGAACACTTCGGAAGTCCGCTGTGGGTCTACTTGCAATACTGCCGCCGAAAGGGTGACCCGCGCACGAACAAAGAAATACTGAAATCAGGACGGGATCAATTAGAATCTGTCCGCAAGCGAGGTGTGTTCATTTCCGAAGGTTCGGGTGACCAACCGTGGGAATTGAAACCAACATTAAAAGCAGATATCCAAAGAATCTACTCCGACGCGAAGGAGAGTATTTGGACGGAATTGACGCCGGAGTTTATCTCAAGTCTTCCGGAAGTTGTCTCGCTCCGAACTCGTTCCGCTCACCGAGAGGATTACATCCTTCACCCTGTGACAGGGGAACAACTTTCAAAACAGTCGGAAACAAGAGTTCAACAGATGCGATCAAAGCACGCCGCGAAGTACGATTTGCAAATTGTCGTGTCCGATGGTTTGAACGCGCTGGCGATTATGAATGATCAACAACTGCAACCATTTCTGGATACGATCACGACACACTTGAAAGTGGCTGGATTCCATGCAGCACCTGAGCCTTTGATTGTGAACTCCGGACGTGTTCGCGCTGGATACCGAATTGGAGAAATCTTGTTCGGCGGACTGCCTGATCAGAGAACGATTCTGCACATTATCGGCGAACGACCTGGAACTGGACATCACACTTTTTCTGTGTACATCACACGTACATCAGGTGACGCTTGGGGAAAGACTGGCAAAGTCGACCACAACATCACGAAAGTCGTTTCCGGAATTGCGATTACAGCACTTCCGCCGGACAAGGGCGCGACGATGACCGTGAAAATTCTAGAGCAGATGACCAAGTCGAGCAATTCATAAAAAGACTCTTACAACTCGAATATTCCGTTCCAACTGAAGTCTCCACTGTTGATAAGCACGACATCTTAATGATTCTACTTGCGTAAATTTGTTACGTCAGTGAGAATGGAGGCCTCTCCCACCAAATCGCCTCTACGACTTCCCGCCATGGCAAACTGCATTCGTATCACAATCTTTACCCTATTCGTGCTACCCTTGGTTGCTCGTGCTGGGGAATCTCCTTTATACGAGACAGAGATTCGTCCAATCTTCAAGGCCGCTTGTTTTCATTGTCATGGTGAAGAGGAAGAAATTGAAGGAAATCTCGATTTGCGTTTGCGCAGATCAACAGTTCAAGGCGGAGATTCTGGCCCAGCAATCGTCGTTGATGATCCTGACTCAAGCTTGTTGTTGGAGCGAATCGTTTCCGGAGAGATGCCACCTGGGAAATCAAAACTGACGCCAGCGGAAATTGAATTGATTCGAGCCTGGATTCGGGCAGGGGCGAAAACTGCGGAACCAGAAGACGCTTCGGCGAGTGCGTTCTCGCTGGCGGAAAGGAATTTCTGGTCACTGCAACCGATCCAAAATCCTGCTGTCCCTAACGTCGCGGATTCTTCACGCGTGCGAACGCCAATTGATGCGTTTGTTCTTTCGCGACTTGAAACCGAAAAGCTGAACTTCGCACCTGACGCGAATCGGCGAACGCTGATTCGCCGGCTCTCATTCGATTTGATCGGACTGCCTCCTACACCAGAAGAAGTAAAATCATTCCTTGCGGACGAGAAGCCGGACGCTTATGAACGACTTGTTGATCGCTTGCTTGAATCGCCACATTATGGTGAACGCTGGGGGCGGCATTGGTTGGATGTTGCTGGCTATGCTGACTCAGAAGGATTCAATGAAGCCGATACGGAACGACCATCTGGGTTTCGATATCGAGATTACGTGATTCGTTCGTTCAACGCCGACAAGCCGTTCGACCTGTTCATTCAGGAACAACTCGCAGGCGATGAAATGGTGACCGGACCGTTGAAGAATCTCTCACCTGAGTCGGTTGAAAAACTGACAGCGACCGGTTTTTTAAGGATGGCTCCTGATGGCACCGCAGCAGGCGGTGCTATGGTGAATCTAGCGAGAAATCAGGTTGTCTCCGAAACGCTCAAGATTGTTTCTACGTCACTCCTGGGGCTGACTGTCGGTTGTGCGGAGTGTCACCACCACCGGTATGACCCGATTTTGCAAACCGATTATTATTCCCTTCGCGCGATTTTTGAACCAGCACTCAACTGGAAGAAATGGCGAGTTCCAGCGGCACGCAAAATTTCGCTCTACACAGACGAAGACCGAACGCTGGCTGCGAAAATTGAAGCGGAGGCAAAAGTCATTGACGCGGAACGTGCCGCTTTAGCAAAAGTCTTTATCGACCAGACTCTTGACTCGCAGCTTCTCAAACTGGAAGGGGCTGTTCGTGAGCCGTTAAAAATTGCATACAAGACCGCAGGCTCTGAACGAACGGACGAACAGAAGGCACTGCTCGACAAGTACCCCAAAATCCTAAAAATCAGCGACGGATCTCTCTATCTCTATGATCGTGAAATCCGCACGGACGCCGCGAAGATTAAAGCTGAACACAAAACGAAAGAAAAGGAATTCGTCGAGCAAGCATTCACGGCTGCTCTCGCTGACCTCTCGAAAGAAGAACAAGCTGCGGTTCGTTCTGCACATGCAACAGCCGCGGCGAAACGGACTGTTGAACAAAAAACATTACTGGAAGCACATGCCGACAAGCTTGTGACAGCGGCGACACTAGAAAAGTTCAATGCCGCCTCTGCGGAAGAACTTAAGCAGTTGAAACAATCTGAGAAAGACCTTCTGGCAACTCTGAAAGCAGATCGACTGAAAGCCATTCAGGAGAAAGCTACGAAAATTCGAGAGACAAAACCGCACGAGGGATTTCTCCGTGCTCTGACAGAAGTAGCTGGTCAAGTCCCAGAAACGTTTTTGTTCAATCGAGGTGACTTCGAGCAACCGAAACAGAAGCTCGTTCCCGCTGGGCTTTCAGTCCTGGATTCGCAAGAGCTTGTCTCGATCCCTGAGAATAATCCGGAGCTTCCAACGACCGGACGAAGACTGGCGTTTGCCAAACGCTTAACAGATGCTCGGCATCCGTTGACCGCGCGCGTTCTCGTCAACCGATTTTGGTTGAATCACTTTAGGCGCGGGATTGTCGAGACACCGGGGGATTTTGGTTACCTCGGCGCGAGGCCATCGCATCCAGAACTTCTCGACTGGTTAGCGAACGAGTTCATGTCCAACGGTTGGAAACTGAAGCAGTTGCATAAGCTGATGGTCACCTCGACAACTTACCGACAATCGTCGAAGCGGTCACCTGAGCAGGATGAGATCGACCCAGACAATCATCTTTACGGTCATATGTCAATACAACGAATCGATGCGGAAACTTTGCGGGATACGGTTCTCGCGATCAGTGGCAAACTCAATCGAAAGCTATACGGAGAACCGGTCTCGGTGACGAAAGACTCAATTGGCCGAATTATTATCGGGAAAGATAATCTCGACGGCGAACGTAAACCGCTCGCCGCAATTGACATGAAAGGTGAGCAGTTCCGCCGCAGCATTTACATTCAGGTGCGCCGTTCACGTCCGCTCGGAGTTCTCGCGACTTTCGATATGCCGGTGATGGAGCCGAACTGCACAAGTCGAAATTCGTCAACAGTCACACCTCAGGCATTAATGCTGATGAACAGCGAGTTTTCCTCCGAGTATGCGGGAGTCTTCGCTCAACGTGTGTATGAACTCACAAAGGATGATCCACAGAAGCAATGTCAGCACGCCTGGGAACTTGCGTTTGGAGAAGAAGCGACCGCCAAACAAATCGAAAATTCTGTTGCGTACATTAACCAGCAAAAGCAGCATTACGAAAAATTCCCACAGCCCAAAAGTAAGCAGACACCTGATCAATTGGCCCTAAAGAGTTTTTGTCAGGCGCTCATCAGTTCCAATGCGTTTCTTTATGTTGATTAACAGTTAATTCACACCATGAAAGACGAACCAGCGATGACTGATTCGAATCACACTCGTTCCGCACGGCGTCATTTTCTGGCGTCCTCAGCGATAGGGCTGCAATCGTTGGCACTGGCGTGGTTGCTCAAAGAAGACAAGGCATTTGCGGAGACCTTCAAGCCGGAACTGCAACCGAAGACGTTCGACCTTACTCCGAAAATGCCACAACATCCGCCGCAGGCAACGGCGATGATTTCCATGTTCATGCAAGGCGGTCCGAGTCATCTCGATTTGTTCGACCCTAAGCCTGCGATGCAGAAATACGACGGCAAGGAGTTCCCTGGGAAAATCAAATACGACAACGCGGCACAGGCAAGTCCCGTTGTGCTGGCGAGTCCCTGGAAGTTTCAAAAACATGGAGAATGCGGAACGGAGTTGTCGGAGCTTCTGCCTGGTCTTTCGAAAATTGTGGATGACATCACCGTCGTCCGGTCGATGCACACCGGCGTGAATAATCACGGGCAGTCGATCCACGCGTTGAACACAGGCCGAATCCTTCGTGGTCGCCCAGCACTTGGTTCTTGGTTGACCTATGGATTGGGGAATCGTTCGCAAGAATTACCAGCGTTTGTGGCGATGACCGACCCGAGAGGAATTCCGGTTGAAGGTGTGAACAATTGGTCGAACGGCTGGCTACCAGCTTTATTTCAAGGGACGGTCGTTCGCTCGCAGGAACCGAGAATTTTGAATCTCGATCCACGCAAGGAACTCTCTGGACTTGCTCAAGAAAAATACCTTTCGTTCGTGCAAGAACTCAACCGCGAACACCTGCGACAACACCCAGGTGAACTCGATTTGCAGGCGCGCATCGCGAGTTATGAACTCGCAGCGAAAATGCAAACCGCCGCCAAAGAAGCACTCGATATCAGTAAAGAAACAAAAGCCACGCAGACTCTGTACGGCCTTGATGACCCTGCAACGGAAGAGTTCGGTGCTCGCTGTCTGATTGCTAGGCGATTGGTTGAACGTGGCGTCCGATTCGTGCAACTCTACACCAAGAACCAATACTGGGATCACCACGGCAGCATCCGCACGTCACTGCCTGCTGCGTGTAAGAAAACTGACAAGCCGTCAGCGGCACTGGTCACCGATTTGAAACAGCGAGGTCTGCTCGACTCAACCGTTGTCCATTGGGGCGGCGAAATGGGACGGCTGCCTGTCATTCAAAACAACGCAGGAGCCGCGAAAGTTGGCCGTGATCACAACACATATGGGTTCAGCATGTGGCTCGCCGGTGGTGGCATCAAAGCAGGTGGCACATACGGAGCGACCGACGAATTTGGACACAAAGCAGTCGAGGATGTTGTCAACCATTTCGATTACCACGCAACGCTATTGCACCTCTTCGGCCTCGACCCGGAACAACTCGTCTATCTCCGAAATGGTCGAGCACAATCTCTCCTCGATGGTCAAGACGGCAACATCGTCCGTGGGATATTGCAGCGAGGTTGAGTGATGCTTATTCAACAAACTGCATTGAATACAAATCTGCGTCGCGCATTGCGAAGCGAATTTGGATCGGTTTGCCGCTGAGTTTGCTGAGGTCGCTTCCACTCTTCCAGGTGACGGTACGGTCGACGGAATCGCCGAAGACTTCTGGGCAATCGTCTAATGAGAAACCTTTGATGGCGGAGCCGTCGAGGTTTTGGAGTTCGACTCGAATGCCACCTGCCACGGACGATGCAAAATTCAGGTGCAGCGTAGAGCCGGTGAATGTCAGCGGTTTAGTGAGCAGTTCGCCGCCTTTGCGTGCTGGTGCATTGATTGAAACGAAACCATCGAGACGCAGTGAGTAGCGGCGAACGGCGCTCCCTTTCCCGTGCCAGTAACTTTCTGACGCATAGAACGACAGTTCGTTCGGTGCACCTGGGAGAGCAGATTTCGTCTCGACAATGTGCCAGGCGATGTATTGATGTCCGTAGTTCCAGGCGTCTGGGCGTTCGATGCCAGGTCGCAAAAATGCTTCGTTCCAACGCGTGAAGTTGGTTCCATTCCGACTGGTCATGAAGAGTGCATCTGTGATTGCTGTCCCGTAGCGCTCGCTGGTCGATGAGCGTTGCTTGCGATGCTTGAGGGCTGGCAGTTCTTCCATCGATTTCGACCAGCCACGGTCGGTGTATCTTGTTGGGAGGCCAATGAGGATGTGTGGAGCGCGGTGGTATGGCTTGATTTGATTCGTGTAAAGCTGCTCTGGAGGCGAATCGACGTAGGTGATGTCGGTGTGTGGTGCCCAGTTGATGAGATCGTCTGAAGTGGCTGTTCGAATCGCTCGAATACTCGCTGGCGTTCCTTCTTTTCTGTTGGGTACGTTTGCCGTGAATATCCGCCAGTACGCGCGGTACTTGCCAATATTGTTATCCCAGAACGCGAGGTTTTGTGAATCGAACGCCCCGAGTCCGCCCAAGATGGGAGCCTTGGTCATTGGCGTCCAGTTCAGACCGTCCGGAGATTTGAACGGGAGTAGACCGTTTGGATTACTTGAACGCAAAATCGCTTTGTAGCGAGCATCGGCAGGCGCGTTTGGGTTTTCATCTTTGAAGATCGCAGGATGTCCGGCATCGACGTTCAGCGTGCCAAGTTTCCCACTGACAATCGCAATATTGTTTTCCTTCGATCCCTGAAATTCATGCAGTCCAAGTTTCGGCTTCCGCCAATGAATTCCATCGTCACTTTCGGCATAACAGCAGAAGAGCGGATGCCGACCGGTGTTCAACTTGCCTTGAGAGACTTCCAGATGCCACGCCTTGTAATACATTCGGTAGAGTTCACCATCTTGAAAGACGCTGTGATAACCGGAACCGGTTCCTTCCCATGGTTCGTCATGGACGAGGGCAATTTCGCGGGGAATCGGATGATGCAGCCGTTGTGTTGCTCCTCCATCAAGCTTCTGAATCAGTGCCTGGTCAACGAAGAGTTCGCGCCGCGAACCAATCTCAATCGGGCCCTCATTTTCGAAGGCGTGCGATGTTCGAACTCCAACCAGCAGCGAAGCGAGACCGACGATGGCAAGGACCGCGAATTGCAAGAGAGAATGTTTTTGGTAAGAAATCTGCATGAGTGATTCCGGATAAAATTTCAAGTCGTTAGATATTTTATTCGCGACGTCATTTAGCACCGGGTGAATCACCCGGTGGAGACGCGTTGAGGGCATTCGGCACTTGAAGACATTTCATTGCAACTTGCCGTTTCCCCCGGTGGGTCACCGGGGGCTAAGTGGGGGAGTGTTTGCTGCAATGTACTCTACGAGCAACATAATTTTTCAATCACTTTAAGACTGGTGCGATGATCTTTGAAGCGTGGTTTTTGTTGTGGTGAATTGTGTTGGTTGCTTTGATCGCATCGTCGGGAAACTCAATTGTCAACGGTTTACCGGTTTGCGGATTGGGTTCGTAGAGCGGGGCGCCGGTGCTGGCAATCGTCACGCGGATGCGATGGCCTTTGTTGAAAACCTGACTCATCCAGCCGACGGGGAAAGCGACCTTGTAAACTTCACCCGGTTCCATCAAAACTTCATGGTCGAAACCATCTCGATAGCGAGCGCGTCTTGGGTAGTCGACAATCAAAATCGAACGTCCGTCCGGATAGACATCGCTGACACGGACGATAAAGTCCGTGTCTTTCGCCGTTGAGGAGACGTACAACTCCGCCTGAACGCGACCAGTCCATTCAACTGGTTCTTTGAGAACTTCGGTCGTAAACGTTTTGACTTCAGATTGCTTTTCAAACGGTCGCGCGTCGCGTGCCCCAGGGAAGCTGCGACCAGGGATCTCCATCGGATGAAGCGGATCACTCTCATAGCTCGTCGAACTGTTTTTTGATTCCGGGAGTGATTCAGACAATTGACCACCTTCGTGCAGGAAGATGGGACTTAACTTTGCTGGTGGCGGGAAGTCCTTCGATGTTCGCCATATGTTGCCGGGTGCGTCAGGTTCTCCGACGGCTCCCATCACGTAGTAGCGGACTGTTGGTTCGCGTTCCGCTCCGTTCTCTTTGCCTTTGAGGTGATGGTCAAACCAGCGGACCATGTGTTCGTGAACGGCCCAGCTTGCATTCTCTGGATATTCCATCTCGCCCACACGGCTGCTCTTGTTCGTTCGTCCATGCAGCCAGGGACCGATGACTAGTTGTTGCTGCCCGATGGAATTCGGTCCTCCTTGATGTTGCCGACCGACAAAGCTGGCGATTGAACCTTGGTTCATAAAGTCGTACCAACTTCCAATTGTGAAACAAGGAACGTTCATCTTGTCAAAGTGAAGCGTGCAGTCTTCCGCCTGCCAGTATTCGTCGTAGTGCGGATGTCGAAACCATTCCGCCAGAAGATCCTGATTGTCCTTCGGGTTCCG
>JAJDEL010000941.1 GCA_029259835.1 Planctomicrobium sp.
CTGACGATTTGGGGTATGGCGAACTTGGGTGTTACGGGCAGGAAAAAATTCGGACACCAAATCTCGATAAATTGGCAAGCGAAGGGATGTTGTTCTCACAGCACTACACCGGTGCTCCAGTTTGTGCTCCGGCTCGATGCACTTTGATGACAGGACAGAATTTGGCGCACGCTCAAATTCGGGGAAACCGAGATTCCGGGAACGGTCGAATTTTCCCTGGACAGTGGCCGATCACTGCGGAAGTCGTGACGATTGCCGAAAAGCTCAAGCAGGCAGGATACACGACCGGTGCGTTCGGCAAGTGGGGACTCGGTCCATCGAACACGTCCGGCTCACCGATCAAGCAAGGGTTCGACCGCTACTTTGGCTACAACTGCCAACGCAACGCCCACAGCTTTTATCCACCATTTCTTGATAGCGACGAGAAAGAAGTTCGCATCAATAAATACCCGATTCCAGGTCACGACAGAAAACCAGAAGGTGAAGTGCGAGCCGAAGATTACCGCGCGGAGAATTACGCACCAGATAAAATCCTGGAGGAAGCGCTGAAGTTCCTCGACAAGAACAAAAAGAAGCCGTTCTTTCTCTATCTCCCTTTTGTTGAACCGCACGTTTCAATGCAGCCGCCACAGGTTTGGCTGGATCAATATCCGAAGGAATGGGATGAAGAAAACGGAGTCTATCGTGGTCAGAATGGATACCTCCCGCACCCTCGCCCGCGAGCGGCGTATGCGTCGATGATTTCTGATCTCGATGAACATGTTGGAACTGTCCTGCAACGACTCGATGAGCATGGTTTGACGGAAAAGACCATCGTCATTTTCACCTCAGACAATGGACCAACACACACCAGCCGAGACAAACGTTTTCATGTCGGCGGCGCGGCGTGTACGTTTTTTAAATCTGCCGGTGGTTTGAGGGGTTTCAAAGGAAGTTGCTACGAAGGAGGAATCCGCGTGCCGTGCCTCGTGAAATGGCCTGGGCATGTTCAAGCCGGCAGCAAATCTGAGATGCCTTCGTACTTCCCGGACTGGTTTCCGACACTTTGCAAAATCGCTGGCACCGACTCGACAACACATCAACGCTTGGATGGCGTTGATCTGACATCCGAACTCATCGGGAAGTCAACACCCGATCGAACAGAACTCATGATCTGGGATTTCCATAACTATGGAGGAATCGTTGCAGTTCGCGATGGAAAATGGAAAGCTGTTCGCCGTGATCTGTTGAGAAAGAATCCCTCCAATTGGGAACTCTACGACCTGGAGAAAGATCGAAACGAAGAGCAGGATCTCTCAGAGAGGTTCCCTGACGTCGTGAAAAGAATCGAAGCCGCTTACATCAAAACCCGAACTCCGGAACCAGACTTTCTAGTTCCGCTATACGATAAACTTGCAGGTCAGGAATTGAAGTAATAAACCACTGCAGATTCATGTGAGAGTTTCGAGTCCCATCTAGTTGTAGAGTTCCGGTCACAGTACAAGAAAGAGAAGAGTTGAAAATCTCATTGAATGGTGGAGATTTGACGATCTCCGATGCATCGACAGTTGCCGACTTGTTGAAGAGTCTTGAAAAGAATCCGAAGTTCCTGGCCGTTGAAAAGAATCGTGAACTCGTACCACGAACTCAACATGCAGACTGTGAACTCCAGGAAGGTGACGAGATCGAAATTGTGACCTTAGTCGGCGGCGGGTAATTCTTTTCAATCAAGGTGCTTTAAATCACTCCCCTTGATCGGGGCGTCAGCGGAAATCGTTCTTGGGCCTTTACCAGCGGTTTTTTCGTAAGTACCGTCGCCTGCTTTGACGTACTTTGTAAAGCCCATTTTGTCGAGCTTTTTGTCGTCGTTCGTGCTTTTGTGCATTGCAGACTCAGACCAGGCTCCACCAATAAAGGGAGGCTGAATCACTCGCCGAACTGGCTGTCCGGTTTCTGGATGCTCTGTAAGTGCTTCCGCAGAAATCGACTGTATCAGTTCAAAGGTTTCACCGCCTGACCCATCTTCTTGAATCACTTCATATACATAAGTTGGCATCGTGATAACCTGTCCTGGAATTCGCCTGTGAGGGAGACTCTGGATGAATTTGGATCGAAAATCTTTCCAAGGAAAGTTTTTCTCCACCGAAGAGAACGACAACGCACTTTAGTGAGATTCAATTCAACGGGAACCTGAATCAATGTTGATTTGTCCTGATATTATTAAACATCCGTCAACTTGACTCATTGTAGGATTTTGAGCCTCGATTGGGGAGCGACCAACCGGACTGGAAAGACAACTCATTGGCTGAATTGTTGGTGAAAACTGACACATATGGCTCGTGCTGCATTGAACTTGTGTAAAAAACTTCCTTTCTGAGAGACAATATAGAACGTCAAAAATCCGTATTTCGAATTGTTTTTACTGGAATCGACGAACCGATTGATCCAGACAACCTTGGAATGCGTTAATTTCTCTAGGCAACAGTTTGACGCAAATTTTTGATTCGCCGTATAATAGACCGTGACGATTCGTTTTTAGGCAAATTCCTTGACCAAGGGCAAATTTCGATGCCATTGACAACTTCTCTTTCCCGATTCACACGCTGGACTTTAAGTGGTTTTGCAGGGTTGCTCCTCTGCTTCTACTCAGCAGAAGTTTCGGCGCAAGAAGCGGAAGTCGCTCCTGTCGGGCGATTCATCACACTGGAAAGTCCGCTTGGAGATCAAACTCTCGGTCTCGTTCGCCGCACTGCTCTCGAACTCCAAAGCATTGCTGAACAGGAGGACCGCAAGGCATATCTCATTCTGGACTTGAAACCTGGAACAACAGAGTTTCACAATGCCTTCGCGATGGCAGACTTTTTATCTGGTGCAT
>JAJDEL010000942.1 GCA_029259835.1 Planctomicrobium sp.
AGGATCTTATCCGGTGACTTGATTTCGTTTCGCCAAAGAGTGGCCATCTTCTGGTCTTCGGAAATGCGAAATCGATATCCTTTTTCAATTGCAAGAATTTGAGCTTCCCCATCAATTTGCTCGACCGGAATTGGATCACCAACTTGGACCGCCTCATCAGTCACGATCTTTTTATAGGCGAATTCAAATGAATGATCATCAATTTGCAAACCCCTCATCATTTCAGTGAAGTAATGGAACTCCTCAAAAACCGGCCTGAATCGAGGAGTTGGTCCACCTGCTGAGATCGCGTTCTCCACGTCGTTAATGTTGTGTACGGTTAACATTAAAACGCGATCAATTCGCCACCCCTTTGAAGCCAACAACTCGATTGTTTCAGACTGAATCGGTGAAAGCAGTCGACGATTAAACTCTTGTTCTTGCTCTGGGGCGTAGACAATCGTTGGTTTCGATTGCATTCCCATCCCCAGAAACGATGGGATATTCGCCTTCCCGTTACTCCATGTCCCAGCGAGGTCCATGTCATAGCTATACTGCCCGGTGATACTGGGGATTCGCATGAACTCAACCGACTGGTCGTACCGCATTCGCACGAGATTCAGCAACAGTTCTTCTCGTGCTGTTTTCTGAACCGCCCGATTGTAATTTGTTCGACTATGCCGCAAGCTGCCTGGCCCCAACATGCACCCGGAAAGGCATAATGCGAGCGCACCAAGTACACAGATCATCGAACTGGTGAATCGAAACTGTCGCATGAACCTTCCAGAATTGCCTTACGTGCGAACCGCCCTATCGATTTTCATCGACTAGCCAGACGGAATTCTTTGCCAAATCGCTATAATCCGCAGAGCTAGGCTTGGTGACATGCGTTTGAGTTGATGTGATTGTTGTACCTAGTTGGAAGCGTGGGTAGAATAGAAAGAAAGGGCACTCTGCAAGAGCCTTGCTCACACTGGCTTTTTGGCATCATCCCTAACGCTCCTTGAAGTTGCCCCTGAAAAATGAATCTCTAATCGAATGACGGCGCCATGAAACGAATGCTCCTCTTGTTCACCGCTGGATTGTTTTCAACGATTTTCAGTTTCGCATCTGTAGCTCAAGATCCTCCGAGTGAAAATTTTTCTCCCACACTCGCTGTACAGAAAGGGGATGAAGCCTATCTCCGTCTGGTCGATGGGAACGAACCGCAACAATGGAATGGTCAAGTCCATTTGATTCCGTCGGAAGGGAGGTCGTTCATACTTATACAGGTGCAAAGCCAAGGAATGTGGGGCGCGCAAAGTTCACAAAACTTCCGAATTCCCAGAAAAACTCGACGACTTCCAATCTGAAAGCCGCCACCCGTCCTTTTATGTGTGTCGTTGTGATCTTCAAAAGGGCCTGACAGTTCCAGCAAGGAGAAGCTGGAATGATTGTAGAAGAATTGCCAGTGCACGGTCGACCAAGTCTGCATTTAAGCAACATTCACGGATTTCGTTCATCTGTCTTTTTAACGAAAACTGAATTATTTAGAAAATTCTCCGCCCTGAGTTGGGTTGAAATCCACCTTAGTAATTGGAGGGAGCGTCTTTTCACTTCTCTCCAGCAGAGCGACGATCAACAAACGACTGGCACGGGCGAGTGATCATAAAAGGACAAAGTGCATGACAATCGCTATTGAATGTGATGACTGCGGAAAAAATCACAAAGTCCGTGATGAGGCGGTCGGCAAGCGATTCAAGTGCAAGAGCTGCGGAACGCCCATCCGTGTACCGGAGCAACAAGTCGAATTCGACGACAGTTTTCTTGATGACCTGGATGAGATGGAAGCTGAGGCTCCTCCGTACGATCACGAAGAAGTGCTTCTGCCAGCCGTTCGCCGCAAAAAGAAAACAAAAACCAAGTCTTCCAATCAAGCGAAGAAGAAACGTAGACCATCAAAGAGTTCCGTAGCGAATGGACTTCGGTGTGTTCTTGCAGGACTTCTTCTCCACCTCGCAGTGGCTCTGTCAGGTTTTTTTCCGTATGGTCTGCTGGTGGCACTACCGCTCACTCTCGTGGCGACAGTTCTGGCGATCATTGGTCAAGTCATGTGCCTGAAAGTCCCAGCGAAGTCGAACACACGGATATTGATCTATGGAGTGCTTTTTCTTCAGTGTTTGGCTTTCGGTCTTCGCCTCGCAAGTCTGGCTGTTCCCCTTCTAATCATTGTTTCGTCACTCGCATCGGTTGTCTCGTTTTTTCTCTTTGTCTACGCCTTAAAGCGCCTTTCAGAATTCATTGGGTCGGCAGAGGGTGAAATGCATGCGGAATGGATCCTCCATTGGGGGATCGGGTTGGTTGCGCTGAGCTATGCCCCCGGACGCATGAGCAGGGTTCTGGGTGTGGGAGTGAGAGGGCCATTATCCTTGATCGTGGCCATCGCCATGTTCGTGATTAGTATCATGATTCTGGGCCGCTATATCGATTTGCTTGGCTGCCTGAAAGAGAAATTGGATAAGGCATGAATCAATGTCACTGAGATTGCGAAATGGTTTTTCACGTCGACAGCACCTCCGGGAGTGTCGACCTAAGAGCCAGCGATTCGATGTGCTGGAGGCTTCGGCAGTGGACCAGACAAGGTGCCCCAAAGTTGGCACATGTGCTTTCAGTCAACAGTCAGGCGAAGGTGCTGATTAATTTGAATTATTTTTAGTTTCTAACAGTACCCAAGCAGGGAGACAGGTCATGAGTGATCTACAGAACGTCCAGAAAGGTGTCAGTTACGTTTACTACGGATTGTATCTGATGGTTGGGAGTTCATCATGTTGATTGTTGGCTTCATCATCTATGTTCAATTGCTGATCAGATTGAACGAGAGTCTGAAGGCAGTGTAAAAGTACACACAAACCTGAATGAAGCGAGTCACCTAAGTCAGATTTTATAGCGGTGAAATCGAATTGTCGCGTCTTATTCCATTGTCACTTTCAACAGAGAATCCCATGGCCGATAGTAAAAAGAAATCTCACCTGACGACTTGGATTGTCATGGCAATTGTCAGCGCAATTGTCCTCTCCGTATTGGCTCCCGAACTCGCTGCCAAATTGACACTTGGAGGAGAAATCTTTCTAAGGCTTCTCCAAATGGTGGTCGTCCCTCTGGTCATGGCAAGTGTCATGAGTGGCATTCTCGGATTAGGAGATGTTCGTAAACTCGGCCGCCCCGGCGGATACGCAATTCTCTATTACTTAGCGACCACAGTTTTCGCAGTCACGACCGGGCTGATTGTCGTCAACGTCATCAATCCGGGAGTTGGCATCGATAAAGAACTCGTTCTTGATGCTCAAGAGGAAGGAGCAGAAGCGGTTGAAGATGCAAAAAACGCAATGAGTTCAGGCCGCAAAAAAATCATGTGGTCAAAGAACTTCGATGGCGACAAGTTCCTCCTGGAAAGTAAGTCGTCTTCGGGACTGAGCAACATCGTCTACGTGCCACACGGGAGACAAATGGTCATCGATTTTAAACTTCAGCAATTGGGCACAGCAGAGCAACCGGCTCAGGTCAAGATTTATTGGAGTGCAGAACCAAAGAGCGAGTTACAACCATTGCAGTGGACCGACCATGCTGGATTGCATGATATCTACATTGCTGGCACCGAACCGGAGACCTATCACAAAACAGTGCAGATCCCCAAAGAAGCACGACGTATTCGGCTTGAGTATCAGGCCCAAAAAGGAGGAGCTTCCAGTTTGATGTCGGCGGAGTTATTACGGGGTCCACCGACCGTAGGAGATATTTTCTCAAACCTTGTGTTAATGCTTTTTACAAATAATTTGCTTCAATCAATGGTTGAGATGAATCTTCTCCCAGTGATCATTTTTTCCATCGTCTTTGCGGGGATGCTGACGACAATGGGAAAACGCTCTGATGTGATTGCCCAATTTGTCATTGGAATCAACGATGCCATGATGAGCTTTATTCTGCTTCTTATGAAGCTGGCTCCACTCGGTATTTTCTGTCTCGTCGCAGCTCGGTTTGGAAAGGCGCAGATCGAAGGTCAGTTCGTCGCACTGCTCCGTGTCCAAGCTGCTTACATGTTGACTGTTCTTACAGGGCTCGGAATTCATGCTTTTGTGACACTCCCGGCAATTCTTTGGATCTTCACTCGGCGTAATCCATACCGCTTCATGTATCAAATGTCCCAAGCAATCTTGACTGCTTTTTCAACAGCGAGTTCCACAGCAACACTACCAGTGACCATGGAGTGTGCTGAAATGAAAGCAGGCGTCTCGAAAAGATCGACAGAATTCGTGTTACCATTGGGGGCAACTGTGAACATGGACGGGACTGCGTTGTATGAGGCCGCGGCAGCAATTTTTATTGCTCAGGCATTTGCTGTCGTCAATCCTGACTTTAACCTGAGTCTCATCCAACAAGCGACAATCGCGGTCACGGCGACGTTAGCAGCAATCGGGGCCGCCGGAATTCCAGAAGCAGGATTAGTCACCATGCTCATCGTGTTGAACGCTGTCCAACTGCCTCTTGAACTCATCGGGCTCATCCTCCCTGTTGACTGGTTGCTTGATCGCTTCCGCACTGCAGTCAACGCATTCGGTGATTCCGTGGGAGCCGCAGTGGTCGATCATTCATTCCCTGACTCAGAGCAAAATGTTGCTCCCTAAGAATTCTCCAGCCAATCCTCACCTTCAAAGGAATCGATCATCACGACATGTCACATTGTGTCTTTTCAGAATCGGACTGGCTGTTTCAGGTATTTTTTGTAATTCTTGGCGCAGTGTTCAAGAAAGTTCGGCAAGTTCTCAACGTGACACTGCCTACTTCAATCCGGGAATCTAAAACATGGGCCAGCCTGTTGATGCTGAATTGCTTGGGCGCGCCCAGCAGGGGGATCAGGATGCATTAGGGCGTCTGCTTCGGCACTGTCGTCCATATTTATCGATTCTCGCTTCACGAAATCTTGATCCGATCATGAGTGCACGTTTGAGCGGTTCCGATGTGGTTCAGCAGACATGTTTAGAAGCCGTTCGCGACTTCGAAAAATTTCGTGGTCATTCGATTGAGGAATTTGCAGTGTGGTTAAACCAAATTTTGACTCACAACGTTCTGAAAGCAACCCGAGTCCACATTGTTGCTCAAAAACGCTCCGTGTTTCGTGAACAGTCTCGTGACGATTCGAATGCCGACGACGAAGGCCACAATCTGATATCGATCAACCAATCGTCACCAAGTTCCCGGGCAATGCGAGGAGAGCGAGCAATTGTCCTCGCCAATGCAATGGCAGTCTTACCTGAAAACCAACTTGAGGCTGTCCGCTTGAGGTACATCGAAGGCTGGTCACTTGCAGACATCGCAGGACGTACTGACCAATCTGATTCTGCTGTCGCCAGTCTGATCAAACGCGGACTTCAGAAACTTCGGGTCAGCCTGCGGAACATGGAGGAAGATTGACGTGACAGACCAATCGGCGAACCAATCAGATTTAGATGACGCATTTGCAGAGTACCTTCGTCTGCTGGACGAGCATGGAACGATCGATGTTGCTAATTTTCTAAAACAGTACTCCGAGATCTCCGACGAATTAAACGAGTTAATTGGGACAGCGAATCAAATCGAGGAAATGGCTGGTCCGAGGAGGCCGGTTCCT
>JAJDEL010000943.1 GCA_029259835.1 Planctomicrobium sp.
CAGGATCAAAGAGAAGACGGTCGTTCTACGCGCCCCGAGCGCTCGCATCACGGCGATCTCTCGTTTCCGGTCAGACATGGAATTGTAAATGCTCACAAAGATGCCGATTCCAGAGACAACAATGATCAGACTCGTCATGTACAGAAACGCGAGACGAATGTTGCCGACAAGATTTGTAATTAATCGTGCCATCACTTGTACTGGGTTCGCAGCTTGTGAACGTCGCCCTTCTTTCAATTCACCCTGAATTGTCAACGCTCGATTTGCCCGTTGAAGATCTGTCCCTTTCAGAACGAGCAAAATACTGGTCACTTCTTTTTGAATATCTGGCGTTGGACCATGATTGTGGTGAGCGTGTTCCTCAGCGGACTCATCTTCATGCCTTAGGATTTCATCAATATCTTTTTTGTGACGCTCGGTGACTTCTTCTATCGTCTCACGAAAGAACTGTGCTTCCATTTCAATCGCTTCACGCACAGGCTTGCTGTGGTCGGACATCATGAAAAAACCATCGATGTGAACAAACGCTGTGCGGTCATTCGGAGTTCCTGTCGGTGCCAGGACTCCCTGAACCGTGAACTCTTCTTCATGAACGTGATCCTCTTGACCAGCATGGATCATTTTGAACTTCGTCCCTTTCTTCCAGCCGTTCTTCTTCGCGACTTCAGAACCAATCACGGCATCCCAAGTTCCTCGAAGGCCATTCTCGTTTTTCCCGACTCGGAACTTTTTGTCAGGAGCATACTCGGTAATGAAATATTGCGGCGTTGTTCCGACAATCGGAAAATTGCCAATTTCGGTCGTGTCACCCATGTTGAAGGGAATCGCATATTTGACACGGGGATCTTCCTGCCATTCCTGATAGTACCGCCAGGGGAGATTTTCAATTGGGTTATCGATGTGATAGATCGTGCTGAGAATCAGTTGCGTCGCGCTCCCTTGCGGTCCGACAACAAGATCGTAACCACTGCCGGTTTCCTGAAACATTTTTGTGACGACGTTATTCAGAATCAGTACGGAGACCATCAACGCAACGCCGAGTGCAACGCTGAGGCTGGTCAGCAGTGAGGGCACCAACCGGTGCTTCATACTCTTAAAAGCAATTGTGACCAGATTCATGCGTGCACCTCGATCTGGTTGAAATCACTCAATTGTTCGACTCGTTCAAATTGACTGGAAACTTCCTGAGAGTGAGTGACCAGAAGCAGCGACACGTTTTTCTCCCTGCAGGTTTCCTGCAACAGCTTCAGGATGTTCTCTTGATTCGCAAGGTCGACGCTCGCTGTCGGTTCGTCCGCGAGCATCAGTCTTGGTCGGCTGGCGAGCGCCCGTGCAACTGACACTCTTTGTTGCTCACCAACGGAAAGTTGCCCCGGTCTATGATTCATTCTTCCCTTGAGTCCCATCAGGTCAAGCAATTCTGTGGCGTATTTCCGACTTTGCTTTCCGGCGAAGGCCATCCCGAGCAGAACGTTCTCGAGCGCCGTAAACGCTGGCAAAAGGTGAAACGTTTGAAAGACAATGCCGATGCGTTCGGCTCGAAAGCGGTCGCGAGCTGGCTCTGGTAGATCGGTCACATCGACGCCACCGATGATGACTTTGCCTGTATCAGGCCGTGTAATTCCGGAAATGACGTTGAGCAACGTCGTCTTCCCGCCTCCACTTTGTCCAATGAGAGCAACTTGTTCTCCCTCTTCAAGCTTGAAGTGGGAAACATTCAAGACAGGCAATTCCGCCCCGCCTGGCTCTCGATAGCTCTTACGCACATCGATGAGTTCGAGTGACATTGTTCATCCAGTTCTCAAGTCAAAAAAGATATTGCAGAAGTTGCGCAGAGAAACTCAACCTCTAAAACCCTGATCATACTCTAAACGGAGAGAACAACGAAACCTTAACAAGAGAGCGTCAGATCATGCGTCACGCGGCAGCGCGGAGTCTGAGTTCGTCAGCTTTGACAGAAACGATGGCGATCCCGAGTTTATCGGCGAGACCAACGACCTCTTTATCGTCGAGAATAATGGTCATCCCGGACTCAATCGCCAGTACGCGTGCTCCTGATTCTCGCATCGTCTGAATCGTCTGTATGCCAATCGTGGGGACATCAAACCGCATATCCTGATTCGGCTTAGCGACTTTCACGACAGTCATGCCACCGCGTCGACACAAAGTCCCGGCGCGGCGGATGCATTGATCGGTCCCTTCGATGGCTTCAACCGCGATCACAGCTGTGTCGTTCACAACAACAGTTTGTCCAATGTCGAGATCACCCATCTTCTTGGCCATTTCCCAGCCGAAATGAATGTCTTTCCATTGCGAAGTCGAAGGATGTCGTTTTGTTAAAAATCCATGTTTCACAAGAATCTCCGGGCAAAAATCGAGGGCGGAACGAAACTGAATTCCCTCCTTTTCGAACTCTCGAAGCACTGCCAGTAACAATGTGTCATCCTTTTTATTGGAGACAGCTCTCAGCATAATGTTCAAGGTTCGGAAATCTGGCCACAATCGCCAGAGGCCGAAAGGGTCAAAAAGACGCTTCTTTTCAACTTTCCCAGCCATCACCGCTTGTGTGACATGACGCTTCTGAAAGTAACGAATTGCCTTACCGATTCGACCGGCTGGCGCCGTTCGGAAGTGATCGCAAACATCTTTCAATTCTTCAGAAACCATCCCTTCAATGCCCATGCACTGAACCGATACTCCCTGCTCCTGGGCGATCTTGGCAAAGACAATCGGAAAGCGTCCCCAACCTGCAATCAGACCAACTCGGTCTCCAGTGCGAGGGAGGATCGGCAGGATTCGTTCTCGATACGACTCCGACATAATTCTTCAGGGATAGATCTTTGAAAACGTACTAAGCCGCCGACTTGATATCGAATTGCTCAGTCTGAGTGGTGAGTTGTTGCTGAAGTTCTGCGAGTTGAGTCGTCAATTGCTTGACCTGTTCGCGAAGTTCAGGCAAACGCTGAATACTGAAATGATTTCGAATCGCTTCTTTTTCTTTGATCGCCGGGATTCCGTGATACGCTCCACCGTCGGGAAGATTCGTCACAACGCCGGCCTTCCCGCC
>JAJDEL010000944.1 GCA_029259835.1 Planctomicrobium sp.
AAATCATCCATCGGTTCGACATGACCGATCCCGAAATGATAAGACCAGATGCGATTCACGGCAGCCTTAGCGAAGTACGGGTTCTCTGGAGAAACGATCCATTTTGCGAGCGACGAGCGACCTCGATCTTGTTTTATCGGAATCGATTCCGCACTGCCGGGAAACGTTGCTGCAACAACTTGATCGAGATCTGGAATTTTGATCGTCCCTGGTTTTTCCGTACGCTGAACCATTTCTTGACCAGGGACAGGAACTGGCGGAATGTCGGTAAAGAACGCGGCGTACTGCCAAAACTCTTCTTGCTTCCATTTATCGCTCGGATGGTCATGGCACTGTGCGCAATCGATACGAACACCCAGAAACAATCGCGACGTCGCCGCCGCGAGGCGCTCCGGTTTCACTTCTTTTGCGCGATAAAATGCGGCTGGCGTTGGTTCCTCTGGCTGAGCAAACCCTGCAACCGACTGTTGATCAATCGGCAGCGTGAGCATCTCTTCAACGATCTCCGCGAAGTTGCGATTGTCCGCGATTCTTGACCGGAGCCAAGCCTCAAATCCTGGGAGAGCGATGCGAATTTGCGGATCGGCATCCGCCTCGGGAATCATCGCCGCCCGCCAGAGATTCGTGTAATGAATAATGTACGAAGGACTCTTCAGTAGATCATTGACGAGTTCTTGTCGCTTCTTTGGAGAGTCGTTTTTCAGGAAGTCACGAACTGCGGAAGCGTGTGGGATTTTTCCTGTCACATCAAGATAAGCACGCCGCATGAACTCTGCATCACCTGCAAGCGGAGCAGGGGTCACGTTTTCCTTTTCCCACTGAGCAGAAATTTTCTCATCGATGACTTGCGACAACAGAGTCGGGTCGAGTGGGGGCGTTTGTGCCAGAACGCCCGATGAACCGACAACGCATAGGAGACATAGAGCGAGCGGACAGGCAAACCAAATCGGCTCCGGAGAGCGATCACGGCGACGAGGACGATCAATTTTCTGCGAGGTTTGATTCTTCATATTTCTCATCGTCCGTTCTTGATTTCGAGTCTCACACTTGTTCCGCATAAATGCTTATCGCTCAATATCCACAATCTCAATCTTTGTCCGTCCGAGAAGGTGAATCATCGGAAGGAACTCAGCCGCAGGCGTTGTTCCCTCGTCTGCAAGACTGGAGGTTGAAATTGTAATGTGACCGCAACTGGTGCCACCTTTGCCAAGAGTCGCATCGAGCGGAACCCACACCTCTGAGATCCAGGCTTCGGTCCACATATGCCCGACAAATGCTTGGTGTTGCGGGGAATAGACGAAACCAATCGCGACTCGTGATGGAATGTTCGCAGACCGCAACATCGCCGCGAGCAGAACCGCATGTTCGGTACAATCTCCGGATTTGCTCTTTGCAACTTCTGCCGCCGTTGCCATCGCGGTCGAGAAGTTTTTATCGACGACGTAGTTCCTGACATACTTCTCCATCCTCGCCACGACATCGGTCGTCTTGCCGGTTCTCCCACCAGATTTTCCAACAAGAAATTTCATCAGCGGAGCATCGGATTCCAGGTACTGCGAAGGCAACAAAAAGGACTTCTCGACTTTGGCAGGCTGACCATC
Source organism: Planctomicrobium sp. (assembly GCA_029259835.1). Classification (GTDB taxonomy): domain Bacteria; phylum Planctomycetota; class Planctomycetia; order Planctomycetales; family Planctomycetaceae; genus Thalassoglobus. The sequence goes on from JAJDEL010000944.1 coordinate 1,602, forward strand.
AATCATCGGCAAGTCATGGAGAGAAATCGCTGTCACCGTCAAATTAATTGTATGTCCGTCGACCGTTTGAATCTTTTGAGTCGCCGCTTCGTGGAAGATCTCCTTCGGGTTCACGCCTTCCACGGCAATCCGATAAGTAATCGACTTGGCACCTTCAACGTTCTTCAGCCCGGTCACCCGCACCATCGTGTCTGTCGCAAAATCGAATTCGATTTCCCCAATCGGTTCCAGTGCTTCGGCTTCGGTGGCACTTCGAAGCGCCAACTTGAGCAGCGGCGTTGAAACGCTTTCGATGGACCAGTCGCGTCTGCAAAGCACATTCGATTCAATCGCAGGAATCCCTGGCATTGACAGCCTGATGATCACTTCGCGGCGGAATTCGTTGTTGCTCGCCTCTGAATCTTTTACATATTCAACCGACACAATTTTCTTTTGCCCTAGTTCTGGCTGGAAGACTTCAAACTCTTTGGTTTCGCCCATTTCAAGGCTGCCTTCTCGGATAAACCGTTCAGGCCAGGCAGGTGAATCTACGCCTTGCAGTTGCGGGATCACTTTCTTCGTCTCATTGCGACCCACTTTTGTACTCATTCGGAGTTCGGCTCCGATCAGTTCGCCCGACATCGTCGACTTACTGTTCGGCGGATTCACCATCGACGAAGTAAACCGAAGCAGCTCCCCTGTCTCCGTTTCCTCGGTGTGCATCGACTGCCGAATATTCAGCGTCTGATTAAACCGTTTCATCGTCATCGACAGCAAAGTGTCCGTCACGACAACCGCCTGGTCATCAACATCCTTGCGCGACAGGCTCGTATGTGCATAACCGACCCGATGTCCCTGACTCCAAACTGTCTGCCAGATCTCTTCGTGAGAGTTCTCAGAAAAACCTTGCTCTTCCCCCCGTGTCTTGTCCTGACCCTCAGCCAGTAAGACCATCGGCGAAGCAGAAACAACACAAGCCAAAGCTAGACAACGCAGCAAAAACAAACGCATAGCAACCTTCTTCGCAGCCAAGTGAACAGCCAGACAGCACCACATCACAAAGTATCAGCAACCAATGCTACGAAATTCCCCGCCAAGATGCTGGTGAGAAATCGGTTTCCGTAGAATTTTTAGCGAAGAGACAGGAGAAGAGAACGCCTGCTCCAGAGTCGAGGTCTATTGGGTGGCTTTAGGTTCAATTACCTGCGCCGACGCAGGCGGTGGGAGACTGCGAGTCAATCGGTCCAACTGATGTAGGCTTCGGCAACCTCGTTGATGTTCATGTCATACACTCAAGAATCGACATCCGTGAGGCAGCCAGAGATTATCCAAAATAGAAGGCCTGGCAGCAGCCTCACACGACTGCGCCGCCCCGAAAGAAAAATCTTTCGAGGCCACTCAAGTGGCTGGCGGCATAGCAATCCGTTGCACACGGAGCCGCGGGCCGCGCGGTTTTTGAAATCTATATTGTTTGCCGCGGCACGGTGAACGCTGCCGTTATGCGGCTAGTCTTGCGCTTCAGCGTCTAGCGTTCCCAGCAAGTAATCCCAGATGAGTGTGTAGAATCCAAAGTTCGTTTCGAGGGAAGTGTGATGCCCAGCGTGAAATGTGCTTGTGCTGATCCACCAAGTCCAGCTTTGATTCCATCTTCTTGGTAGCGGTTCAACGCCTAGGTGTCCGATCGTTCCAAACGCGAGGTTGAGGGCTAAATAGATGGTCATTCCCATTGCTGTCGACGAATAGAGGGAGATCACCAGCAACCACAAGGAACCAAACCCCAAAACCTCGAACGGATTCAAAACGAATAACGTCAGGGGCCTCGGGTTTTCGTAGGAATGGTGCGTTTGGTGAACTACTGCGTAGATTCCGGGGATGTGAGCGATGCGGTGTAGTAGGTACATGGCAACATCCATCACACTTAGCAAAACAATCACGTCCAACACGACTCGCCATGCTGGGCCGTTCGTTAGAATCTCGACGGTACCGGCTTTGTAGAGAACTACGCCAATAATCATCACGATCGAATTCAAAGCGACGCAACTGATGGAAAGCAGGATCTCGGTCCACGTCAGCATCGCTGCTGGCGGAGTGATTCGGCGGTGCCGAAACAGACGAACGAACAATTCACCGAACGCAATGGCTAGAATGAACAGGCCAATGTTTATACCGATGCACCACACTACTGCTGCTTGTAGTGGCATCTCTTGAAGAGATCGAGCAATTTCGTCCATAATGTACTTACCGCATGTCGGTTGCGGGATAAACGAAGTTTTTCCATCAAAGTGGGCATCCGCCACATAACAAAGTGATGAACGACGAGCCGTGTAGTGCCGGACGGTTCGCTTCTCTCAGTTTAGTGCACTCCCGACCGCGTTATCACAGACGTTATCCGGCTTAGTCTCCTCATTGCAATGAACACGGATTGGACAATTTCCACACCTCCTCTCACCGGAGTGAAGTAGGGTGAGTGAAGCCTGTTCGGTGGTGAGTTACGAATACGAGTTGAACTGTGATCCAAGCAGCACAATGTTTTTAACATAACTTGCGAAACCCACCAACATTTGAACACACGTGCATCACCCACCAAACGGCACTGATTGACTTAACAATTATTGGAGAATCATGCGAACAATTTCTGTAGCTCGCAATAAGGGTTGGTTCGGTCGGTTTAGAGATGCAACAATATTGGCGGACGATGTTGAAATCGGTCGAGTGAAACCAGGTAAGACTGTGAACGCGCAGGTACCAGACGACGCAAATAACCTCTATGCAAAAATGGATTGGGGGCGGTCATCTCCGTATCCCGTTATCAATATTAAGGACGGGCAGACGATTTACATGAACGCTTGGTTCACGCTCAATCTATTGAGAAACATAGGCATCATTCCCATACCGATCGCTCTCGATGACGAACCACGATGACCGCACTCGAAAGTCGTACGAATCCTCCTCTCATCACGTGCATAAATCATGGCTGTGAACAGCCTGGTGAAATCAATCAATACGATTCTCGTCGCTCGCCTCTTCCAATCGCAGACTCCCTGTTGCAGCGTTCTGCTGAGTACTTCTCTCAAACGGTGTTTTCAACATCCCCACAAGTGTCTGCCAGCGGTCATCTTCAAATTCGTCTAATCCGAATTCAATCGCTTCATCTCCTTGCCGCATTCGGAATGTGTGCGCGAGTCGGTCCCAGAATGAGAACAGGACTGAGTAATTCGAGTCGGTCTCTGGTTGCAATCGCGAGTGGTGGACCTGGTGCATTCGTGGAGTCACAATGAGGCAACGAAGAGGGCGATCGAATTTACCGACCGAAACATTCGCATGATGAAACATTGTTCCGGCGACGACGAGCGTTTCAAACACCAGGATCTCGATGGCAGTCACTCCGAGTAATGGAATCAACCCCAACCGCAGAGTTGCCGCGATCAGGTGTTCGCCCAAATGAAACCGAGTTGCGGTCGTCACATCCATCTGCCGGTCGGAATGGTGCATTCGATGAAACCGCCAAAGCAGTGGAATGCGGTGGTTCATCCGATGCCAAACATAGAGCCAACCATCGAGTAGAAATACTGCCGCGAAAAGCCGCCACGGGGCAGCCACATTCAACCAGTTCAGAATGCCGAACTGCATCTCAGTCGCCCAGGTCGCCACTCCAACTGTTGCGACGCTGAACACGACGCCGAGAACAACGGTATTCAGAATGGCAACAACAGCATTGCGACCAGCGTGCCGCCAACGGTTCGAGGAATTTCCAACGAACGGAAGAAACGTCTCCCACGTCCAGAGCAGAGTGAGGCAAAGCACAGTTAGCACCGGCTTGGTTACTACGGTCCAGTCCGGAAAATTATCGATAGTCCCAAGATACGCGAACATTCACGAAATCACAAACACTTAGATGTCTCACTTACGCTTGCTGTCTTCTACGAACGCGGTAACAAATCAATCCAAGTCCGGCAGTCATGAGCATGAGTAATGCTGACGGTTCCGGAGTAGTGAATGCCACGTCGTCAATCGGAATGCCTCCCATTCCAGCGACGCCCATCACGTTAGAAAAAATTCGCACTCCCTGAAGTCCAGGATCGTTCGAACTGAGGAAATTAAATGTCCTACGAGGTGCTGCCCCACTTAATCCTTGGCTGAAACTCGTAGTCAGGGTGCTTCCACCTGCATCAAGTGCAGTGAAAGACCATGCTGGAACAGAAACGCCTGGAGTGATTTGAGGAATTGAAATGCTTAAGTCCAAAAGTGGTTGGCTAAACATCATGTCGTAAGAGACACCGTTGATCCCACCCCACCATTGAGACATGTAATTTGGGTTCGAAAGCAGGATGAGGTTGGGATCGAAGGTTGCTGGATTCTTGATTCCCACTCCTGTGCCAGGTGTCACGTTAGTTAACGTCACGCCAAAACCAGCCAGATACGCGGTGGGATCCACGCCTAAAGCAGGCGGGCTAGATGTATCGACAGCATCAAAATTGATAACAATCGGGGCTGCTTTGCAGACTGTTGAACTTCCAACCAGCACAGACAGTCCCAACAACAAGGGGACTACAATTTGAAAGAGATTTGTACGACCAAACATAACGTTTCTTCCCAAAACGAATGGTGAATAACTCTACTGTAGTTAATGGCTCGTCCCGGATTTTTGCCCCTCCGAAAACAGCTATCATCATCGTAACCCGAGAAAGCATCAAGGTCAACCTATTCGTTATTTTCCCAGGGCTGGTCAAAGATTGACAATGCCTAGTTTGGTGAAGAGGAGGTCTTTGCGGAAGGCGTTTTCTCGGAGTGTGGCTGCGAGGTTGGTGGATCCCAGGGCTTTCATTGCGTTGATGGAGGCATTGCGAATGCGACTG
>JAJDEL010000945.1 GCA_029259835.1 Planctomicrobium sp.
AACATATTACCGGTGACGACAACATCGAAAGTCGAAGGCCGCGAAATGAGGTGCATCGCCATCGCATCGACCAGAACGACATCATATTTCAAATCAGGAAATTCTTCCCGAACGACTCGTTCCGCAACTTTCCTCCAGAGGCGAGATGCTTCCAAAACGTTCGCCTTATCAACAGAAGTCAGATGTCCCGAGCGTCCTTGAGCAGCCTTCGCGGCGATGCGGACGACTCGTTCAATTTCATGAGTGCTGTAGACCATCGTACTTGTGGCCGTCTCGGATCCGTCAGCGTTTTCTTCGAGTTTGGAATCACCAAAGTAGATGCCGCCGGTCAGTTCACGCACAAAGAAGATGTCGGTTCCTTCCACAATTTCACGACGCAGCGGTGATGAATCGAGGAGAAAATCGTACGTTGTAATAGGACGCAAATTCGCGAAGAGTCCCAATTCCTTTCGGATTTTCAGCAACCCAACTTCCGGTCGAGTCTTAGCCGTCGGGTCATCCCATTTCGGGCCACCAACGGCGCCCAAAAGAATCCCGTCTGAGCCGCGGCATGCATCCAGAGTTGCCTCAGGGAGTGGGTCGCCGAAATCATCAATGGCGTTCCCGCCAATTGGATGCGATTCGAAATTGAAAGTGTGATTGAATTTTTGTGCGATTCGCTCAAGAACCTTGCGTGCCTCATCAATCACTTCCGGACCAATCCCATCTCCCGGAAGAAGAACAATTTTCGCGTTCACGTCTACATACTTTCGAAGCTGTCGGTCGCAGACATGCGACCTTGTGTCTGTCTGATATTGCCATCTCGCGAGGGAATCTATTGAGGCAAACCGCTCAGCAACAGTTCAATCGCTCGCACCATTCTACTCAGTCGGCTCCTCGAGTACGACTTCCGGGATGTGAATTTTTTGATTCAGTAGTTGCTGTGACCAAAAATCGGAAACGATTTCATTCACTTTCAGATTTCGGAATCTGCCATGTTGCCCATCTTTGATTTGAATGAGGGTTGAACTGACCTTGGCCTTGTCCAGCGCCTGATCAAGTTGAATCGACTGATCAATTGGCACTAATGGGTCGTCACTCCCATGAACAATCAGAAATGCCGCATCTTCCGGCGAGACATACGTCAGCGGCGATGCCGTCTTGACTTTCTTCTTCATTTCCTGAATCGGACCTCCGATCAGCTTCGATTCCGGGGAATCGGCGGAGTCGTGGTTAAGGCGGCCTGGAAAGTCGTTCATGGTCAGGAAATTCGTCGGTCCGAAGAAATCGACAACCGCCGCAACGCGACTCGACTGATCGTTGTGGTTGCCTAAGTCTCCTTCGAGTTCTTTCACCTCACCGGTCGTTCCCAGCATCGCCACGAGGTGTCCTCCAGCAGAGGTTCCGATCACGCCAATTCGTTCAGGATCGATTCCGTATTCCTTGGCGTTGCCGCGCAGCCAGCGAATCGCCGCTTTGCAATCGTGAATCTGTGCAGGCCATAGTGCATGTTGACTCAATCGGTAATTGATCGAAGCCCCGACGAATTTCCTTTGAGCCACCAAAGGAACCACGAATCTCCGGCCTCCGGCTTTATCCCCATTTTTCCAGCCACCACCATGGATGAAAACAACCACCGGAAGTTTTTCTCCCGCAGGCTGCTTCGGCAAGTAGAGATCAAGCTTCTGCCGCTCGTGACCTGCCGTGACGTATTCAACGTCTTGCTTGAACGTAACAGTCTTAGGCAACCGAGGTGCATCCCGCCGACGAGCCTGCTGAGCTGTAACAGGAGTTGCGATTCCCAGAACGAGAACCAGAGTGAACAGACGATGTCTTTGTAAAAACGTTTTCATCAATATAACTTTCTGCTTATCAGGTGTTCATGCAAAGTGAAGTGTCTCAGCTCCATTGTGGCTGTCAAGAACGCTGAAAAACATCTTCACTCTCTCAAGATTCAAGAACACCTAATGAGATCTTCAGCCCATTGACAGCTTTTCGTACATCAATCAATAATGATGGAATCAATCGGGCTAGGCTGAATTCGTCCTGTGTTAGACAGGAAATTTTCCCAGATAGGCAGAATTCAATTCGACCTATCAATTAGTTATACGCCGATAGTAGTTCAGCCATGCCCAGTGCCATCAAGACCACAGGCCTCGTACTAATAACCATCGTGTTGTTCCCGTTTGCGATGGTCGTCGCCTTTCCTATCCTTGCGTGGCACCTTCCACAATGGCTTTGGTACAACTACAAGTGGAAATCGCTTCTCGTCCAGCAAGGTCGCTTTCGCAATCCTCAAATCGCGGTCGCCGAACTCAGAAGTGGCACTCTCATCGTTGATTCACCAACACTCGGCTGGGGATTGCTGCGATGTTGGTGGACTCCGGATGAACTCCGGACAATTACACCGCACGCAATCCCATCCGACAACGATCGTCAACAGCATATTGAAGCTGAGCCTGAACGACTTGAATTGCCCTTCGATCGGTGGGTGCACTCGCAGTACCTGGACAGCGACACAGGTTCCGCGATACTCCTTGCCACTCGCCGCGGCAACCAATTCGCTGCAAGATGCACAAAGCTCAACCCGGCCCTCGATATTGTGAATACTTGGTCGGGATCTGTGCTGTGGTACAATCAACACCAAAACGACGTATAACAAATGCAATGCAGCGGGACGGCTCTGGGCGTGATGTTCCAAATCAGATGACGTTGGGCGCTTGCCTTGGTGGTGAGCAGACTGACTTCGGCACTATTGTTGGAGTATCCAGTCGATTGCCGCTGTTGTTGTGTCCTCTTTTTCACCCGCGAGTTCAACGGCGTCGCCAGCATTTGTGGCTTTGTATGCCGATTGAACAATGCTCGGGATTTTCTCTTCACCACCAATCCAGAGTTTGTTTGGTGCCGACAGGGAGAGTAGCGTGGGGAGGTCACCATATTTGACCGCTCCAGGCAGGTAGTCTGCGTGTTTCCAACTTTTGAGTGCTCCAAATCGGAAACCACCTGTATCAATCGCAACTCTATCAAATTCTGACCTGGCGACCATGCGTGCGGCTGCGAGCAATGGACCTCCGCCGTTGACGCCGATTGCGTGCAACTCTTTTGGGCTGTGTTCGTCGCTATTGATCCAGGCAGTGACGGTGAGAATGTCGTGGACACGGCGAGCAAACACCGTATCGTTGTAGCCATACGTGAACCCGGCAAACTGTCGCGGCGAGTCCACAGTAGGGTTCTCAGAAAGCGGTTCGCCGTTTGATGTGAACTCACCTTGTCCGTACAGGTCGACTCCGATGATCGAATAACCAGCACCGATCAGCCGTAACAAATCGGCATGAGGTTCGCCATTTGGAAACATCCCCGCTTTGCCCTGACCATCGATCCACAACACAACTTTCTGGTTCCATTCGACATCTTTTGGATAAACGGAAATGACAGGGAGTTGTTCGTTGTGAGTTGTCAGCGTGATGATGTCGCCAAATTCGATGTATCCGCCACGCGATTCCTTCCAAACCTTCTTTCGCTGTATGTCTTTGGCTTGTGGTAAGTCGCGTCCGATGAGTACCTCCCAACCAGTTCGAACCGTTGAGAGATAATTTTGAGTAGCTGTTTCGCCTTCCGGTGAATGATTGGAAAGGACTGCGAGATCACGTTCGTCCAACTGCTTCAACAGTTTTCGTTCGTAGTCATCACCACTTTCAGGGACCGGATGCTGTTCATTCCAGACGGTGTATTCTTCCTTCGTTAGTGGTTTCCAATCCCCTTCGATGATCGGTTCTTTCAAACCCAACTTCAGGTGGCGATTCATCCATTCGTACATGATCTTCCGCGTCACTGCGTTGTAGTTGTGCGGAAAGTACAGCATTTCTTCACAGTACACGTTGTCTGGAACTCCGAGCATTGCGTAGAGCTGCTGTAACTGCGGATAGCCCTTGGTCATCATCTCCTTCGTCCAATCATTCGCCGCCGTCATTCCTTGTGGACGTGGAGCAAACAATGCAGCGAGTTCAACGTTGCCGGTGCCAACACGCAGCAGGCTGCAATTTTCACATGTGCAGCCCCCTTGCATACTCGTTGATACCATCCCGTTCGGAAATCCAACGATGTGACGTTCGTCGACCGCACCCATCAGAATCGTCTGCGTCCCGCCGCCGCTGCCGCCTGTGACAGCCATACGTTTCGCATCGACGTCAGGGAGACTTTCCAGAAAGTCCAGTCCTCGCACACAATTCCATGTCTGTAAACCCAGAATGCTGTGCAGGCGACCTTCTGCCTGAGGGCTGTAAAAACCCCAACCGTTGTCTGTTTCGAATTCAGGTCGCAGAGCCGAGTACCGATGAGCCGTTTGGTAAGACACTTGATGACTGTCGACATAGCCCAGCATGTCAAAGATGAACACGACGCAGCCCATGCGAGCCAGTTGAGCACAACGGGCGAGCTTCGGAAAACGACCTGATTCTTTATGCAGTTCAGCTCCAGACTTGATTAACGCGTCCATTTTGTCGGCACCGTAGTCCTGCTGTCGTCCTCCGTGTCCGTGAGGAGACAGAATTGCTGGTCGCTTCGTTTTGCTGTCACCTTCTGGTCGAAACAGCAAACCAGAAACATAATGCCCCGGCAGGCTTTGGAAGTAGACCTTCTCAACCGTAAAGCCGTCGCGCTGAACTTTGCCGTGCAACACTGATTTCAGTGGAGTCTTTTCCGGCATCGGCCATAGGCCAGTGGCAACCAGAACGCGCTGCTTCAGCGATTGTTTCCGAACTTCCCATTCCGCTTTGGAGGCAGGAACTTCGAACGGAAAATATCCGTTCAGGTCTTTGGGATTCTGCAAACGAACATCTTCTGGCTGCTGACCGCTGTCAAAGACGCGATGATTCGCAGCGTCTACAGCAAAGACCGATGAGTGCAGCAGCGGAAGTACCAACAGTGACAACAAATATCGCAGACGAATAGAATTTTGCATGAGAGAGAAGCTCGCAGATAGAGTTCGAAAACTTGATCCACACAGCTTAACAACGAGCGTCTGATCCTCGCCAGCGATAACAACGGACGTGGGCTGCGCCCTGACATCCTATGCAGGATGCTTTAGCATGTGCGTTCAATGAAAACAAAATGTTCACCGGTGATGCCGTCATGATTCCAGCGCTTCCTGAATCCCTGACTTACATGAAGCCGTTTCTCGAGTTCCTTGAATCATTTCCACCTGACGCAATCAACGAAGACATTGATCCCCATCTTCTAGAAGATGCTCTCCGTAGCCGCCTGTCAACGGGAAACCCTCACGGAGCTCTTGAAGGAGACGCTCAGCTTCTGGAAGATTGGCTCGCAAGTTTCGATTCTTCGGAACATCCCGCACACTGGATTGTTGGGTACCTTTCGTACGTGTTACCAGAAGATATCGATCCATCAATTCCGGCTGCACCGGTCGAGCCGCTCGATCCTGAAATTGAACAAATGGTTGACCGCCTCGAATCGATTGCGAGTCGAACGAATAACGCGGAGACTACCGCACCTGCTCCGCCTAGAATCCAGATGGACGTTCCTGTTGGATGGACATCCCATGTTGCATCAGGCATTACTGAACTGAAAAATGGTCGATCCTGGGCAACTCTGATGGTCATCAACCTGCAATTTTTTGAATTAATGCACCAGCAGCATTCTGCGATGGCAAACATGACGTTGCCAGTCAGCTTTGGCAAGAATTCTGGCTTCAAGTTTCTCTATCCGAACTCAGAGATGGCGAATGTTACTGACTATCTACTTGAAGTTGCGGGTGGATACGTCAGGATTCGCTTGTCACTGAGTAATATTACGGACAACGAGCAGCAAGTCGAAAGGTGTTTTGAATCTCTGAAGTTGTGACTGAACTAGAGAGCAACTCCGTTCAAGTCACAAATCAATATCATCGACTTCTCCAGCTTCGTCCATGATCATGCGGTAGCGTTCGGAGGCGTCTTTGCCGAGGAGTTGTGAGAAGATTGCATCTGCATCGACGGCACTTTCGATGTCGACTCGGAGTAGCACGCGTGTTTTCGGATCGAGGGTCGTCTCTTTGAGCTGCGGCGCATTCATTTCACCCAACCCTTTGAAACGCTGGATGTCAATGTTTCGATTCGAGGCGATGGAGGCCATGATCTCTTCCTTGTCAGCATCGTCGCGCGCGTAGTATCGATCTTTGCCGACTTCAATTTTGTACAGCGGTGGCTGAGCCAGATACAGTCGTCCCTGTTGAATGAGTTCGCGCATATGGCGGAAGAAGAACGTCAGCAAAAGTGTGCTAATGTGGTAGCCATCGCTGTCGGCATCCATCAGCAGGATGATGCGATGATACCGCAATTTGTGCGGGTCGAAGTGCGGTCCGATGCTGGTTCCGAGAGTCTCGACGAGATCGTGGACTTCCTGATTTTTAAGAATTTTACCAAGAGCAAGCGATTCTGTGTTGAGGATCTTTCCTTTGAGTGGCAAAACTGCTTGTGTTGCCGAATTGCGGCCACTCGCCGCGGTGCCGCCAGCGGACTGTCCTTCCACGATGAAGAGTTCACACTCTTCAGCTTTGTTGGAACGGCAGTCAAGCAGCTTGCCTGGCAGGTTACTTCGCTTTGAACCTGGTCCTTTCCGCTTAATTTCTTTAACGGCTTCCCGACTTGCCAGACGCGCCCGCGCTGCGAGAACAATTCGTCCGATCACTGCATCGGCTATCGAAGGATTGTTGTTGAGCCAGGTCTCAACGCCGGGGCGGACGACACCATCAACAAGTGAATTCATTTCCGGATTATTGAGACGGTCCTTGGTCTGCCCCTGAAACATCGGGTCATTATGAAACACAGAAACAATCCCGAGCACACCTTCGCGGATGTCGTCTGGCGAGATCGTCAGTCCTTTCGGCTTGATATTGTGGACCTCCATGTAATTCTTGACCGCTTTCGCAAGCCCGGAACGAAACCCTGATTCGTGAGTTCCGCCGCCGCGCGTCCGAATTCCGTTCACGTAGCTGCGAATGTGTTCGTCGGTCGATTCCGTCCATTGGAGGACCATTTCGAGACGAACTTTTCCTTCGTCTTTTTCCATCTTGAAGAGTTGTTCGTGAACGACTTTGCGTTTGTCGTCCTTAATGATCTTTTCCAGGTAAGCCGCAATTCCTTCCGGATGATGCAGCTCGTATCGCTCATTCTTGGCTTCATCAACGAACGTGATTTTCAGGCCACCATGAATGTATGAAATGTCCTCCAGGTGTTGGCGAATCGTATCGGAGTTAAATTGAATCCGACGGAAAATTTGATCGTCTGGTCGGAAGAATATGCTCGTCCCGTGACCGCGAAACGGCTTCTTCTTTTTCACTGGTCCCTGGGGACGTCCGCGAGAGTATGACTGTTGCCATTCATGACCATCGCGATGAATCGTTGCAACCATTTCTTCTGAAAGCGCATTCACCGCCGAAGAGCCAATCCCATGCAATCCACCGCTGCGGAGGTAGTTTTTCTCTGAGAATTTCCCTCCAGAGTAAAGCGTGGTGAGGATCACTTCCAAGGCCGACTTGCCTGTCTTTTTATGCTTGTCGACAGGAATACCGCGACCGTTGTCTTCGACCGTAACCGAACAGCCATCTTTGTGAAGAATGACTTTGATTTGGTCGCATTCACCGGCCAAATATTCGTCGACGGAGTTGTCGACGACTTCCCAGACAAGGTGATGCAATCCACGCGAGTCAACACCACCAATGTACATGGAAGGCCTGGTGCGGACATGTTCGAGTCCATCCAGAACTTCGATGTCGTCTGCTACGTACTTTGAGGAAGCTTTCGCTGTCGCTGCCATAAAAAGAATTGAGGGGCTGGAGTTGTTGGCTGAAAGTCGCTGCTCCTCGACGAGGAGAAGCGTAAGATGAGGAACATCAAAAGAAGTATCAAGGTCAATCAGGAATCGCAAGTAGGGCGGGTGAAGTACGCATGCTTTAGAGTTGGTGGGTTTAGCAAGTGAATACGATAAGACCGTACAGCTTGGACCACAGTTCGATTTGCGTACGTAACTCACCTTGAA
>JAJDEL010000946.1 GCA_029259835.1 Planctomicrobium sp.
CGCAGGCGTATTGCTTCAGAATGTGTACAACGAATGCTCCGGAAAACCGGAGAGAATGGACGAAGCCGGAAGGGTACGATGTCAAAAAATATGAGCTTGTGCTGCGTAATTTGGAAGCAGGCGATCATCGCCTCAACTGGAATCCGGTCTTCATGCCGAATCGCAAAACGGACACGAATAATAACTTTGCGATTTCAACGGACTACATTGGTGCAAACTACGAATACCCAGATGCGGACTGGGCGACTAGAGACGCAATCATCAAGGACCATGAGCTTTACCAAAAAGGGTTGATATACACGTTCGCCACGAATCCACGCGTGCCGGAAAATGTACGGAAGCATTTTCAGTCTCTCGGATTAGCGAAGGATGAATTCGTCGATAACGACAACTGGCCGCATCAGCTATACATCCGCGAAGCACGCCGCATGGTTTCTGATTATGTGGTCACTCAACAAGATTGCGATGGTCAGCGTGAAGCAAACGATTCCGTCGGGCTGGGCGCCTACAATATGGATTCACACAACGTACAGCGCTACGCAAAAGATGGCCGCGTCTACAACGAAGGAGACATTCAACTCAGCGTCTCACCTTACTCGATTGCATATCGTTCGATTCGTCCACGAAAATCTGAGTGCACGAATTTGCTGGTGCCGGTTTGTGTTTCGTCATCGCACATGGCGTTTGGTTCGATTCGCATGGAACCGGTCTTTATGGTTCTCGGACAATCCGCGGCGACGGCAGCCTGTCACGCGATTGACGAAAACAAAATTGTTCAAGAGATCGACAGCGAAAAACTTCAAGCCCGACTATTGGCTGACAAGCAAGTCTTGAAGTGGACCGGTCCCCGCCGCAAGCAACCGTTGCGCGTTGCCAGAATGAAAGGGATTGCGGTTGACGACATTCATGCAAGTCTTGTCGGCACCTGGAGTCACAGCAGCGCGTTCGGCGGTTTTGTCGAGAAAGGCTACAGACATGATGCAAACATGAACAAAGGAGAGATGACGGCAACATTCGAACCGAAGATTGAAAAAGAAGGTCTCTACGAAGTTCGCCTCTACTTCCTCCCAAGTTCGAACCGAGCAACCAACGTCCCAGTGACGATTGAGTCCGCTCGCAACAGCAAAACTGTTTTCGTCAATCAAAAGAAAAATCCGAAGACAGGTGCTTATCTTTCCCTGGGAACGTTCACCTTTCCGCGAGGAAAATGCAGCATCACGATCAGTAACGAAAACACCGATGGTCATGTCATTGTTGATGCGATTCAATTGATGCCGGTGGATTGAATCGGTCTGTTTCATCAGCCGTAGGGCGCTAGCCCCGGTTCTGCGCGTGAGCCGAAGTGAGATCCGGGGCTAGCGCCCAAACGGCTCATGTCGTGGAAACGATTTCAAAAAAAATTCTGTATGGCAATTGTAAAGAAAAGAAATGCCTGAACCGGACCAACCAGCCACCTTAATCGCCGAAGTGATTCGCTCGCGAAGGACGACTAATCAGTTCCTCGATGAAGTTCCGCCGAATGAAGTGATACTGAAAGGACTTGAACTTGCCTGCTGGGCACCGAATCATAAGTTGACGGAGCCGTGGCGGTTTTATTTGCTCGGGAGGGAAACGTCTCAGCGGATTGTCGAACTGAATGCAGAGATGATCGCTACGAAGAAAGGTCCAGAAGCTGCGCAAAAGAAACGTGAGAAGTGGTCGTCTATCCCAGGCTGGCTGGTGGTTACATATCAACGTGCAAACGATGAACTTCGCGATAAGGAAAACTACGCCGCCGTCTGCTGCGGGATTCAAAATCTCTCCTTATTTCTCTGGTCAGAAGGGATTGGTATGAAGTGGACGACTGGACCAGTCACACAATGTGAAGGCACCTACGAAATTCTCAAACTCAATCGAGAGCAGGAAGAGATCGTCGGAGTGATGTGGTATGGTTACCCTGCCAACTCTAAAGAAATGGCTCCGAAGGCAAGTCGTAAACCTCTTTCTGAAATAATGAAGCAGCTTCCATGACGACCATCAAAATGATGAACCCGCACAGTGCGCTGGCGGCTCTCAAGCACAGACCGCACGATGTTCTGGAGGTTCGCGCGAGCATGTCGCAGAGCAGTGACGCCTGGAAGGATGTCGCTCTAACTGCGAAAAGTTGCGGCATTTCAGTGCAGGAGCCACTGCAAAAAACACAAAGGCGATCCAACAAAAGCAAGAACGACACTGGCGGTCGGGTCGGAACGACATTCGCCGTGGTCCGAGAGAAAGCTGCGATCACTTTGGACGAGTTATTCGGTGATGACTCTCCACGTGGAATCTGGCTGGCGCTCGACCGACTTCAAGATCCACACAACGTTGGTGCCGTGTTTAGAACCGCTGGTTTCTTCGGCGTCAAAGGGATCATTTTAACACAGGACAAGTCGGCTCCGTTGTCAGGAGCAAGTTACGATGTTGCTGCCGGTGGTGTGGAATCAGTTCCGTTCGTACTGCAAACGAATCTGGTCCGCGCACTCGAAGTTTCCAAGAAGAACGAGATGTGGGTTCTTGGCAGTTCAGAACATGCGGAAATGCCGCTCTCAGAAGTCGACCACGACCGCCGCTGGCTGGTTGTCATTGGGAACGAAGAAAAAGGTCTACGCCGCTTGACCCTCGAAAACTGCGACATGACCTGCAAAATTCCACCACAGGGTGATGTGACATCCCTGAACGTCTCCGTCGCCGCTGGGATTATGATGGCGACGCTGAGTAGTGGGTAGTCACCAAAGAGCATTCATCTCATCATTGACGCCAACTCCTCTTTCCGAAATCATACCTTTCTCGCGAACCTTATTTTCGCAAGCTTGTCACACCTGCGAGATACAGCGTGTGAATAAAAATTTCTGGTCCTGCCTCGCGGCAGTTAACTTCAATGAGTCGGACAAACTTAACCGCGGGCACTAGAAGTCTCCGCGGATTCTTTCAGGATTGATTCCAAAACGTGTCGGCAAAATCGAACAGTGTGCTTTGGTCACTGACCAGGGGCCATCGTTTTCGATATTCCGCAGCTATCTTCGCGATGGCAGTGGGAACGCTGTTTCTATTGCTGGTCCCATTTATCCTCAAACGGACGCTTGATTCTCTCTCTCTCGATGGGGCAAGTCTCGTTTCGACTGTTCTGCCTGCGGCGGCGATGGTTGTGGGACTGAATTGCTTGTACGGCCTGTTTACGTTCTTCCGAGGGAAATGGGCCGCCCAAGCGAGCGAAGGGATTGTCCAGCGTTTGCGAAGTCGCCTCTATGAACACATGGAAAAATTGCCGAGTCGTTATTTCGATGGGCAAGAGACCGGCGATATCGTGCAGCGCTGCTCTTCTGACGTCGAAACGGTTCGAGTCTTCATGGCAGCGCAAGTTGTGGAGATGGCCCGCGTCACTTTGCTATTGCTGGTCGGAATCCCAATCATGTTCTGGCAAGACGTACGGATGAGTTTCATCTCGCTGGCGTCGTTTCCGTTCATAATAGGGTTTGCTCATTTTTTCTTTTTAAAAATTCGCAAGATCTTTGAAGAAGTCGACAAAGCGGAAGGGCAGCTCACGACTGTGATTCAGGAGAACCTGACCGGCATTCGTGTCGTTCGAGCGTTCGCGCAGCAAGAATTCGAAATCGAAAAATTCAGCATCGCGAATCGAGAGTTCCGCGGCCTGGAAATGAAACTATTTCAGGCGCTGGCGCTGTTTTGGTCGATCTCGGATTTCTTTGTTCTCCTCCAGTTGGGCGCGGTCCTTGTCGTCGGCGGGTATTTCGCCATGCTCGGGCAGATTTCCATCGGGAGTTGGATCTTCTTCTGGTGGATGGTGCAAACCATTATCTGGCCGGTCCGGCAAATTGGTCGCGTTGTCGCTGACGCCAGTCGGGCGGTCGTAGCGATTGGCCGCATCAATGAAATTCTCGACGAAGAAGAAGAAAGCGTCGACCCAGTTCCAGCGCAGCCTGTTTCTGGAAAGATCGAAATCAGTAATCTGAGTTTTGCGTACTCTTCAGGCGATCTTGTATTGAAGGATCTTTCACTCACCATTGAAACTGGTGAAACAATTGCAATTTTGGGACCGCCAGGGTCAGGAAAGTCGACACTGATTCGGTTGCTCGCACGGCTTTACGATTACGAAGATGGATCGATTCAACTCGGTGATCAGGAATTGTCGACGATCAATCGCAAGGCCGCGCGAAACGCATTTGGAGTAGTCCTGCAAGATCCGTTTTTGTACTCAAAGACCGTTCGTGAAAACGTCATTCTGGGATACAGAGATGCGGCACACCACGAAGTTGAAGAATGTGCTCGCGCGGCCGATATCCATGGAAATATTGTTGAATTTGAAGATGGTTACGAGACCGAAATCGGGGAACGAGGAGTCACTCTCTCTGGGGGACAAAGGCAGCGATTGGCAATTGCTCGAGCACTGATCAAAAACCCGAATT
>JAJDEL010000947.1 GCA_029259835.1 Planctomicrobium sp.
TTGCAGTCTAAGTCGTCGAGCCACGGTTCGCGTCCCATTTTTCGCATCATATCTTGCCATAGCCACCCACGATATTCGTCGTTCCTCTTTTCTAAAGCGATTCGATTAGCCAGATTTCGTTTGAAAACATCCTCTATCTCATTAACAGGAGAATCTGGAACTATTTCTTGGTTTGTATGTTTTTCACTCGAGTTTTTTGTAGATGAAGAATCTTCGGCAGATGATTTACTTTCATCGGCATTATCATCCCCTTCAAGCTCTTCGGGGAGTGGGATGTTTGCCTCCTTGAACCATTTTTTTGCAGTAGCCTGCGAGACTTTGAACTCATCATTCCATGATGGGTCGGAGTATGTATCATCTTGAGTTTCTTGCGGGAAATCTGAAAAAGTGAACCACCACTCTCCATCATTCGAATAGAAAACTATCTCACGACGTTCCAGTTGGTGATTATCCCAATTCCAAGTTCGGTCAATGTCCCAAGGATCGATTTTTTTGTAAAGCATTTCTATTCCATTGAAACAGGGCCGGCTCCGGGTGAGTTTGGGGACAGGTAGAACACCACGTATCACCCCAAGCTGCTAGAGTCTTGAACCACAACTCAAGCCTGTATTTTCGATGAAGCTGCCTGCAAGTTCAATCGACTTGGTGCGTCTTTATGCAGTTCTGTCTCTTAACGAAATAGATATCAAACGCTACCATCAGGCCAGTTCTTCTACGTGAACATCAAGAAAACAAACAAGATGACACCTCGCATCATCGTCGAACCTCTTCACGGTCACTGGTCGGCTTGGTGGTCAGCGAGAGGACGGTTTTTCGTTACCTCGGAGAAGATGTGGCTAGAGCAGACAAGACTTTGGCAATGGTCAAGTGACTATTGATCGCGGCAGGACTGCCACCCAATAGTTTGGTAAAACGCACCTTCCACCAACTTCTTCAGCAGGACACTCAATAAATGACTACCGCAGTCACCGATCAACGCAAATTCGCCAAAGGTGGTCATACGATTATTCTCGGTGACGCAATTGAGGCTCTCAGATCAATCAAGAACGAATCGATTCAACTCATCTTTGCTGATCCGCCCTACAACATTGGCAAGAAGTTTGCGAATTTCCGGGACAAGTGGCCCTCCGATGCTGATTATGCTTCGTGGTGTGAGCAGTGGCTCGACCTCTGCATCGAAAAACTGTCATCCAACGGCAGCTTGTATGTGATGACCAGCACTCAGTGTATGCCGTATCTCGATCTGTATCTTCGAGATCGCATCCATGTCATTTCACGTCTTGTGTGGCATTACGACAGTTCTGGCGTTCAGGCCAAAGGAAAGTACGGCTCCATGTATGAGCCGATATTGTTCTGTACCAAAGACCCGAAAGGCTACGTGTTCAACGGCGATGACATTAAGGTTGAAGCCAAGACGGGTTCAAAGCGGAAACTGATTGACTACAGGAAAGCTGTGCCAACTCCGTACAACACGTCGAAGGTACCAGGCAACGCTTGGTATTTCCCTCGGGTTCGGTATCGAATGCCTGAGTATGAGAATCACCCAACGCAGAAACCAGAGGCTCTGCTCGAAAGAATTATCCTTGCAAGCAGTAATCCGGGTGACACTGTTCTCGATCCATTCTCAGGGACATTCACCACATCGGCTGTTGCAAAGAGATGCAAGCGAAAGAGCATCGGTATCGATCAAGCTGCTGACTATGTGAAAATCGGTTTACGTCGCCTGTCTATCCAAGAGCACTTTGATGGCGAAAAGCTGGAGCCATTGGACAAGACCTATGAACGCAAGAATGGCGTTGCGAAGTCAAAGTTGAAAGACACAGATCAAAAAAACTTGTTCGGTGAGGAATAGTCATGGTTGAGCACAAATTCACCGCAAAGATAAGAGAAATTCTTGTCGGACAGTTTGGCGAACATGCCAATGATGTCCTCAAGGCAAGTGAGTTGATTGAATACCTCAACATCAAAACTAAGTCAGCATCACGTGGCTCAAAGTCACGAGGTTCGTTTGGCAACCACTATGCCATCTACGTTCTTGTTGAAGACTACATCAAAGGTGGTTTTCATGAAGACGACGGGTACGAAGATTATGCTGGTGCAAAATTCAGTGATCTGTTTGCCCGGCAACGTGAACTTCCGTTTGGGAGCAAGCTACAGAATCACGCTCTGAACCATAGGATGAACCAGGAGTTCAAGAAGTATTTTCCTACATGCGAATACATACCAATTTTGCGGAATGCGGAAACCAGTCGGTATTGGTTCAACGAAAATTTAATCAACATTGAAGTTGGTGGAAATCGATACAACATCGCTGAGGCAGTTGTCCAAATCATCGAAGCTTATATTGATGCCAAGAGAGACGCATTCGATCAGTTCATTGTCTCCTGTGAACAAATTCAGCAACTACATGCAGATGCCCCAGATGAGGCAACGAAGTTCATCGTTGGTTTGGTGCAGCCGAATGTTGACGCAAGGGTGTTTGAAATCGTCAGTTTTGCGATTCTCAAAGCACATTATGCTGGACAAGTCTTCTATTGGGGGTGGACGCTTGATGACATCCAAGAAGCTGTTTTGGATCTGTACAAAACGGGCAGAACAAACGCCAATGATGGCGGCATCGACTTCGTTATGCGTCCGTTTGGTCGTTTCTTTCAAGTGACAGAAACTACCGATGTAAGGAAATACTTCTTGGACATCGACAAGGTTCAAAGATTTCCAGTGACGTTCGTTGTGAAGGCGTCGGAGTCCGCCGAAGCATTGCAGGCGAAGATCGCAGCCCAAGCGAAAAAGTCATACGGTGTTGCGAAGATCGTAGAGCGATACATGGAGTGTGTTGAAGAAATCATCAACATCCCAATTCTGATTGAACGCTTTGAGCAGGTCGTGTCCGCTGGTGGCCTTGAGTCGGTGATCAATGAAATCATTTTGCAGAGCAAGGTTGAGTTCAACTACCAAGAACCAACATGATCAGTTGAGTGACTTTTAGTCGCGGAAGTGGGAATCGAACCATCCCATCGCTCATGTGAAGGGATTGAAGGACCCGGACGGACTCTGTTTGAATTGTGTGGGAACCGAAATGCCCCGGTGCTGTCAATCAATCCGAAAAGGACCCGCGAAGACCCTTCCTCGTCACCGCTTGGCTTGTCTGGAAATGCCCTCTCTTTCAATTTCACGGGTCCTTCTGCCACTTTATTGCCCTCTGGCGTCCCCTGAATCGCAGATTTTTTGCCGCCGACAATTTTAAAAAACGTGTTGCTGCTTCATGTTTCTGCTAACACGAAATAGGTGTTGGACTTGGAAAACAAGCCATATTCGAAGATTTACGTTCCTGTCAATCCGGCAAAGCCTGCAACCGATGTCGTACTTCAGGGATGAAATGCGGTGTGGTGAGGAAGAAGCCAGATTCACGTCTGCTGTCGGTGAAAATCTTTGCCGTCACGAAAATACGGGATGGTGGTGAGGTGGAAAAAGGACCCGCAGGAAAAGAAGAGAAGGGGGTACCCCCCTAAAAAGTGAATAAAAAAGTCTTCGAGGGGGGTGTGGTTTCGGGTCGGCAGTCCTCAGCGATTCAATGCCCCCTCTCCGTCCATTGAAGAGCTTTTCAGCCGCATCTGAGCATCACGAATCGCGTCCATCGCTGCACGGATTGCATCGCATTTGCGTCACTTATTACGTCACCATGCCAGAGAAATGCCAAAAACCGCATGACGTATTGAAATGTTCAAGTCCGGATGTGACCACTTCTTAAGATTCGGTTGAGTCGTGAATTACGACTACCTGCTCTCATGCGGTGCAACTTCTGACTACCCCACCACTAACACAATGGGGAAAAGAAAGGTTGCACAATGTCTAAGAAATCGCTTCCGAAGTACAGTTTTCACAAGGTCACCGGTCAAGCTCGAGTTCGCCTGAATGGCAAGGACTACTGGCTCGGAAAGAATGACTCCAAAGAGAGTCGACAGAGATACGCCGAACTTCTTCTTGAGTGGGAGCAAGCAACGGATATTGCACCGAGTTATGTCACATTTCGGCAACTCTCGGTGATGTATAACGCGCATGCCCAAAAGCATTACGTGAAGAATGGGAAGCAGGCCAGCGAAGTTGGTCTGATCGTTTACTCGTTGCAGTACATGAATCGTGTTTGTAAGAAAGTGCTACTCGAAGACGTGAAGCCTCGTCACTTGTAAAGAAGCTCGCAGGCTGATGATCGAGAATGGTCTCACGCGGGGAACATGAAACAAATTCACTCAGAGAATCCGTAGGTCGATTCGCTGGGCTGACGGTGAAGAACTCTGCGATTCGTCGGTCCTGGTCGGTCTCCAAGCTGTCGATGACCTCAAACGAGGGAGAACGGAAGCTCAGGATAATGCTCCAGTGAAACCGGTCTCGGAAGCCTACGTCATCGGAATGGAGGGTGACATCAATTCAGTTCACCGTGGTGTCATTCCGTTTCAATTGACAACAGGAGCGATGCCGAGTGAAGCGTTGCTGCTTCGAGGATGTGATCTCGACATGAGCGGACCTGTCTGGACTTTTACGCCAGAAATCGATTTCAAAGAGACAAGATTGAAAAATGGTGTTAAACCGGCGTCTCCGGTCAATCTGTACATCGTGAAGAGGCTGGCTGGCAAAACCAGTGAAACTGCAATTCGCGAATCGGTATAAACTTAGCCACAAGTGGTAGAATCGCTCGAATGGTGGCAACATCTGCTTCCAGCCCGCACAATACCGACGTCCAATCTCCTTAACTCCTCTTTGGCATTCTCATGGTCAATTCTTTCCGTCAAGTCGCTTTGCTGATCACGCTTTTTTTGTTGACGCCACAACCACTGGTCGCGGACTCACCGTTGTGGATTGAAATCGATCAGAAAAGCGATTCAGGAGTCTGTATTTACAAAGAGTTTGTGTTACAAAAAGTTCCCGATTCCGCAGAAATCACGGGGCAGATTGACTTCGCTTTTGCCAATGTCTACCTCAATGGAGTTGAACTGGCACAGCACCAGCCATTTGAAAAACCGCTTCAAATTGACTGCCGGAGCTACCTCAAGGTTGGTAGGAATGTTGTCGGTATTTGTGCTAAAGCAGTCAATGGTCCAAGTGCTTGTTTTTGTCGTTTAGACATGGAGAGCGAAGGTCAACGGAAATCCATCCTCACCGATCAAAACTGGAAGATTGCCTCCAGTAACCAACTCGACTGGCCGACGCTTGATTCCACCAGGCCAGGTAAACGAGCGGTAACTCTTGGCACCGTCGCCAATTTTCCTTGGGGAGATCATTTTGACCGCCTCACTGTGAGCCCTCTCGAAGATTACACTCAATGGAAACGAGCTAAGAACACCGAATCCGCAACGCAAACAGCCATGTTCGATTTCCCTGAAGGATTCGATCTTCAACTGCTTCGTGCGGCGAAACCAGACGAGGATTCCTGGATTGGAATGGCATTCGACCCCCAAGGTCGTCTCGTGATTGCCAAGGAGAAAAAAGGACTGTTGCGACTTACGCTTGGTGCGAATGATTCAGAAATGAAGACCGAAGTCGTAAATGAGTCGCTGCAAGAATGTCGCGGGCTGCTGTTTGTTGGAGAAGATCTTTTTGCAATGGCCAACAACGACAAAGCCCTTTTTCGGCTTCGGGACGTTGATGGAAATGGGACATTTGAGACCGTTCAAAAATTGGCGGAGAGCAAAGGGGACGTTGGACATGGTCGCAATGAAATGACCTTGGGAGCAGACGGGAAGATATTGGCGATTTTCGGCGATGCTGTTTTTGAACCGGAGAACGCCTCCCAATTGCCAGCAGCACTCGCATCTCCGACAAAATTTGAAAAGGCACGCAGTGGATTTCTCGCAAGTTTTGATCCCATTGATCACACGTGGCAAGTGTTGGTTCGCGGTTTGCGAAACCCGTATGGAGTGGCGGTGAACAAACATGGTGACGTCTTCACGTATGATGCCGATGCTGAATACGACATGGGAGCCCCCTGGTATCGTCCAACGCGCATTGACCACCTGGTTCCTGGAGCAGACTTTGGATGGCGAAGGGTGACGGGTCAGTGGCCTCCGTATCATCCTGATCGACCCGATATTCCTCAACCGACACTCGATA
>JAJDEL010000948.1 GCA_029259835.1 Planctomicrobium sp.
GGGAAAGGGCGACCCGGTGAAGGAAAACTGATGTCCGGGCGAGGTGGCGACGACATCTATATTCTTGTGTCGCCGGGAACCGTGGTCAAAGACATCGAACACGGGTTCGTCATCAAGGAGATGTTGAAAGATGGTGAGACGCTGCTGATTGCTCAAGGAGGAAGAGGAGGTCGTGGGAACAAGCACTTTGCGAGTTCAACAGACCGCTCCCCAAGGCAATTCGAGGAGGGAACTCCTGGCGAAAGTCGCGAAGTCCAGTTGGAACTGAAGGTTATCGCTGATGTCGGCTTGATTGGAAAACCGAACGCAGGCAAAAGCACTCTGCTCAGCCGGCTCTCAAGAGCCAACCCGGAAATTGCTGCTTATCCATTTACAACAAAATTTCCTAATCTGGGGATGGTTCGAGTTGGATATGACCATCAATTTGTTGTCGCGGACATTCCTGGGTTGATCGAAGGTGCGCATGAGGGCATTGGCTTGGGGCATGAGTTTTTGAAGCATGTGCAACGTACGCGGTTGTTCGTTCATCTTGTTGAACCTGCCCCGATGGACCAGACGGACCCGATCGAAAACTACGTTCAAATTTGCGAGGAAATTCGTCTATATGATGAAACGCTTGACTCGCGACCTGTGATTGTTGTCGTTTCCAAGTGCGAATTGCCAGACGCCGAAGCATGTGCCGAACTCCTTGCGGAAGAAATCGACCGTGAAGTCTTGCAAATTTCGGCAGTGACCGGCGAAGGACTCGCTGAACTGGTTCGGCAAATTGTCGAACAACTACAGGAAATCGAGGGGATGGATCAGTTTTGATCTTAGTCTTTAGCCGGACAATTGAAGTGTCCGGAAAAAAAACTTGATTCTGAGGAAAGGATTGAGAATGAATACTTTTGTGAATCAGTCCTGGCGTCTCGTCTGTCACTTCTTACTCTTCATTCTCATTTTCCAATTCCATTCAACTCTCCACGCTCAACCTGATTCGCAAGAAAGTCTGATCGACGATCAGACAGAACGCGCGACCGCAGATGCGTTACAATGGCTTTCCGATCAGCAAAACGAGAACGGTTCGTTCGGCTCTGCGAAGGAATATGCTCAAAACGTTGGCGTCACATCGCTTTGTGGGCTTGCGTTTTTGTGTTCCGGAAGCGTGCCAGACGTTGGGCCTTATTCCGATCATGTCGAGCGCTGCGTTGATTTTGTTCTTTCGTGTTCAAATCCGAATGGATACTTGTACGATTCAAAAGCGAAGACGCATGGACCGATGTACGGGCATGGCTTCGGAACAATGTTTCTCGCCGAAATCTATGGGATGACGGATCGTAAAGAGGTTCGAGATACGCTCAAGCGAGCCGTGAATCTCATTATTAAAACTCAAAATCCCCAAGGGGGATGGCGTTACAATCCCGTTCCAGATGAAGCGGATATCTCAGTGACAGTCTGTCAAGTGATGGCATTGCGGGCCGCTCGAAACGCAGGCATTGCCGTCCCGAAGGAAGTGATTGACCGTGCTGTCGAGTACATCAAAAAATGTCAAAATCCAGATGGTGGGTTTCGGTACCGCCTCTTCGATCCGGCGGAGTCGAAAGTCGCTCGCTCTGCTGCTGCACTCGTCGCACTGTATACAGCAGGAGTCACAGACGGACCTGTGATGAAGCGAGGGTTCGAGTACCTCGATACAAAACGAACAGCGAAGAATGAGGGCGATTACTTTTTCTACACGCAATACTACGGTGTCCAGGCATATTGGCATCGTGGAGGTGAAAAATGGAGTGAAATATTTCCTGGATTTCGAAGCAAATTGCTCGATATGATTCAGGAGAATCACTGGAATGATTCTGTTGTCGGAGATGAGTACGCAACGGCTATGGCGCTGATCGTCCTACAGTTGCCCAGGGATTTGGTCCCGATTTTTGAACGTTGAATGAAGTTTGGTTTTGACCTTTTTTGTAGGCTGGGTGAAGCCTTTTGCGTAACCCGGCACCGTGCTTGGTGTTGTTTCATATGCTGGAACGCGTCCCAGCCTCCCTGTTGTTTTCCGATTGATTGAACTGCACAAAGGATTCCAAGGCTTGTTTCTTGAAAAAATTGCGATTCTGGCCCTGTTGCTGATCAGTATTTCGGACGGACGGAATTCTGTTTTCGCCGCTGACATTCAATTACGGATGCTGAATGGCACCAGGCGTTCGGCGGTGCTTATCAACCTTGGTCAAGACTCCCTTTTGACTCGCAACGATCAAGATGTCGATCAATCGGCGCCACTCGCGGAACTGAAATCGATTACGTTTGATCGCAAGTTCAAGGAATCTAATGATCGGAAAACGGTCGTTCAGTTAACGAATGGAGATCTCTTTCTCGTTGAATCAATCTCGATGCTGGAAGATGCTTTTGTTGTCAGTATTGGAGATGGGAACTTATCGATTCCATTGGAGTTTGTGCGCAATGTCTTCTTTGATTCCACAGTGTTCCGGTTCAAGGAACCGACTGTTGAGTCTCAGGGTACTGACACCGTGATTCTAAAGAATGGTGATGTTGTTCGCGGCGAACTTATCTTGTTGCAAGGGACTGAAGTTGAAGTCTTAACGGAATTGGGGAAACTGAAATTTCCTCAGACTCAAGTTCAATCGATGACTTTTGATCCTCAACTCGCAGCCAAAGTTCCGGTTGCCGACAATTTCGTACAACTCTTTCTTGAAAATGGGTCGGTCCTTTCAGCGTCTCGGTGGCAGTACGATTCAAAATTAAAACAATTCGATCTCGAACTGTTTTCTGCGAATCATTTGAAAGTTCGAATTGATGATCTGAGCCGGATCGAGTTTTGGAATTCGAACATTGTTCCATTAGGTCGACTCTTACCTATTCGATTTTCGAGTGAAGACTTCTTCGGGAATCCACATCCGTTTGGAATCAATCAAAGTCTCTCGAATCATACCCTCGTTTGCGGTCAATCTGTTTACACGAGTGGATTTGCCGTGCGGAGTCGCTCGAATCTCGTGTTCAAAGCTCCAGCAAATGCCTCTGCTTTTGTGACATCACTCGGCTTTGATGATCGCCTCAAAAAAACCGGGGATGTCGATGTACAGGTTTCGGTTGGTCGCCAAGTGGCATGGAAAGATTCGCTTTCGCACCAACTCAACGCGTTTATTGACGTCCCTTTGATCTCTGTTCAGCCGCAACAAGAATTGATACTGCAAGTCGACTTCGGAAAGCATGCGGACATTGGTGATCACATCATCTGGTGCCAACCATATTTCGTTTTGCAGAAATAACACTCAAAACTTGAGTGAAGGCACCTTGTCACTGTTCAGGAGTAGATTCCCGAGATCCGCAGTTTGGGCTAGCGCCTTGCGGCCAATCCCGACCGAATCAGCGCGGTGATTTATTGCGGGGCTATTCCTCTGCAAAGAAATTCGCCGCGGAAGGCGCTACTTCAAGCTTCCTTTCTGATGTCTCAGAGATTGGCAGAAATCAAAAAACTCTGAAGCAACTCATTCATAAGTGAATCAAGCATCGTATGCCAACTCTTTGCGACTTGGCGGCTTTGCGAGAGGATCAAAGAAATGGCGCGCAAAG
The DNA here is from genome assembly GCA_029259835.1 of Planctomicrobium sp. Lineage (GTDB taxonomy): Bacteria > Planctomycetota > Planctomycetia > Planctomycetales > Planctomycetaceae > Thalassoglobus. The sequence continues at coordinate 3,568 of JAJDEL010000948.1, forward strand.
ACGCGGTGACGCAAGGATATTGAAGATTGAGTGATGTGTTTGCGTTGATGTGTCCAAGATTGAGTGTTGAGATGATGTTTACAGTAAAATCCTCGCTGTCCTTCCTATCCTTCGTAGGCTACCTGTTCCTCAGGAGCCGAAAATTTTTCCTGATGCGTATAACCTGATTCTGCCGATGACGACGAAAGAAGACTTCGTCATGGTGGCGGCGGTCTGTCCAGGAAGAGACCACTCAATGTTTTCGCGCCGGATCATTGCTCGATTGTTCGTATGCTGCAGCTTTTTAGTTGCGTTACCCGATTCGTCGACGTTTGCGCAAGCGCCATTAGTCACTCCTCGTACTCAACAGGCTACCGAAACTCGACCGAGTATGAGAGTTATCGAGGTGACACCGCATGTCAGTGGGACGAATCACTTCACTATAGTTGGCGCGGTTCATCGCTCGGGCGTCTTCACTTCGCAAAAGCGCAAGATTCAGCTGGGCGATCTCATTCAGGCTGCTGGTGGACTCACTGCTGAGGCACGCTCGACGATTCGAGTGATTCGAAATGGGCGGAATGGTTATCGAATGTATTACGACCCGGCAAAACCGAGTCGACAAATTATTCAGGCAGACGATGTTATTGTCGTCCTTCCGAAGGCAGGTGTGCAAACGATTCAGCCAAACGATCCGCTGGTTCCTGTCGCTTGTATCGGCTTGTATCGACGTCCAGTGGTCATTCCTCTCATTCCGGAGATACGAACTGTTGACGACTTGATCGCCAGATTAGATCAAAAGTTTCACAGGTCAACGGTCCGGCTCATTGACCCATTCGGGCGGTCAGGCACGGTGGTGCTGGCCCCAGGAACGGTTCTGTTCTTCGACCCAACCGTTGTGGACCGAAGCAAATTTACTTCACCAAAATCGTTTCCTCCGACTGCTCCGTTAATGAAACGGCTTCCGGAAGATATTCAAGGTCAAGTTGAGGTCAACTCGCCGAGAATCACTCCAGGAATTGCACCAGCGACACTGTCACCAGAGCAATTTGCGCCTGGAGCAATTCAGGCACCAGCGGGACGAAATGTGTCGCAACCTTTATTGCCGGCGTTCTCTGGTCAAGCTTCAGTGGGCATCGAGAATCCGCCGATTCCGGAACCTTCAAGAGTATCATCACAAGATCTGTTGATAGCGAGTCCGATTGGCCTTGCAGTGACGCCTTCAAGCTCTGAGGTGAAAAAAAGAAGATCGCAAGGAATGGCGTTCACGCCTCAGCCTGAAGTTGACCTCCCACTTCTGGATGACCAGTCCACTGCTTCTGCAAACGATCTGTATGCTCGCCATCAATTGCCGATCATTGCACCAGCGCCACCTGAGACTGCCGTGACTGGTCATGCAGATGTTGGAATGACTGAACTTTCTTCGTCTGCGCTAAGAGCAGCATCTCGACAGCCGCTGAGCAGTTCATCCGAAATCGACCGAGGCAAAGTCGCTGTTCCCCATTTTTCGGACATCACACAACAGGTTTCAATTGGCACTGATGCCAAGGATGAATCCGAAAATAAAACAAGTTCCATTTTGCCGATCGCATTAGGTGTCGCACTTTTAGGGGCCTTTTGCCTCATTGGATCGATACTTTGGTCACGCCATGACCGTCACAGGCTGCAGCAACAGTTTCACGTTGCCGCCAGTGTCGCTAACGAAGAGAAGTCGGTTGAGCTCAACTCTGATCAAAGTCAAGTTGCGTTTGTTCTTGATCGTTCCGTTCCGATGATTGAAGAGGAAGTCGTCTTGCCGACTGAGACAGCGATTCATGGTGAACCAGTTGGACAGCGTAGAATCATCGTTCACGAACGCCATACGACGATCAATGGACCACACTTCGGTAACAAAAGCCGTAAGGAACAAGTTGCAAGAACTTCTGCTGTGAGTTCAACGAAAGAGACACCACTTGCAAAAGAATCGACAACGATTGTCGACCAACGCTCTGCGCATACAGACGATCAGACTCAGCAAACTAAGGGACAGCAAATCCAGAATTCAATTGTGCAGCCAGTCCCTGAAGCGTCGAATGATTCGTACGATGTTGTCGAACCAGATTCCAAGGTTGCTTCCGGATCAATTCAAGGAGCGCTGGAGCGAGCATTGACGATGTTGGCAGCGGAGAAGAAGCAATGACGAAAATTGCTCTCGATCTCGGCAGCAACGAGTTTCGTTCAGTCAGAACAGACGGTCAACGTCTGTTGGCGCGACGTGTTCCGGCGGTCTATTGCGTCGCATCAGACGATCTTTCGAATCGCAGGCTCCTTGAACAAGCTCGGATTCCATTTTCGCAGGCGAATGGATCTCTCATCGTCATGGGGAATGCCGCGCACGAATTTTCGATGCTTATGCGTTGTCCTGTGATTCCGGTCGTATTAGAAGGACACCTTCCTTGGGAGGATCCAGTCGGTCGTCAGATTTGTTCGACGCTTGTTGAGTCTCTCATCCCTCCCGCCGAAACAGCTAATTCTCTATGCGTGCTTTCTGAACCAGCATCGACATCGCGTTCGCCACAGGAGCAAAGAGGTTTTATTGATGAAGTCATTTCTTTGCGAGGCTACCGATCAGTGATCGTGAACCCTGCGACCGCACTGTGTCTCTCTGGGTTACAGGATGCAGAATTTACAGGAGTCAGCCTGGATGTGGGGGCCGAATCGATTGCCATCAGTATTACGCAGCATGGAGAGCCACTTTTCGAAGGGGTTTTCGGTCAGGGATTTCGCGTAATCGAAAATCGTTTTGCGTTAAGCCGACATCGTTATCTTTGGGATCAGAACGGAAATCGCTATCTCGATCTGCAATCTGTCCGAAATTGGATTCGCGAGTCCAAGATGAATATGACGTCACCAGTTTCAGGTGACGAACTCTGGCTTGTTCAGCAGTTTCGCCAACTCTTGATCGATGCGTGGGCATCAGTGCTCCCAGATTTATTGCGTCTGAAAGGGCATGCATTGCTCAACCAGCGCCTTCCGTTCGTCGTCTCTGGTGGGCCGACACAACTGGACGGATTTTCTGAACTGATCGAACACGTGATACAGAATAGTCGCGTCCCGTTTCGTGTTTCTGAAGCACGACTTTCTTCTTTGGGACCGTACAGTATTGCAAGAGGCCTTCTTGTGCATGCGATGCTTGAACAGGACGTTGAAGCTGAAACGCCTGAAATCGCAGCATGAACAGTGGTTGTTGAATAACAATCCACTTCACCACCTGAATCTGCAACTTTGAGCTGTTCAATCAAAGCGGCTTAATGTGAATTGAGATCTCTGGTTGAAGTGACAATCGGAGACGCGCTCTGTCTCTACGTGTCGAACAAAAGCCCGAAGAAGTGACGCGCGATTACGCACTCTTGCCAATCGGTTGCTCCCTGGTACGAGAGGAGTGTTCTCTTAATACAATTTGGGTTTTCTGTAAGTCTATAAGTGGTCTTGTGATACAGGATTTGTTCGAGTTCCGATTCGCATGGCATACCGCTTGCTTTTGGAATAGACACTAAAGCGAGTGTTTATTGACTGGGGGTGTGGCCGGGATTGTCCTTGTTGGGGAATTTCCGGGCGAGCGCCCACGCCCCCAGCCATTTTCACTCGCTTTTTTGATGCAATAGCGATGGAGTCTTGATCTGGACTGATGAAAATCAAGTCGTTTTAAGGCGAGTCACTCAACAGGGTGAGGATCGTCGAATCAATTCAGTGCGCGATTTACCAATCGTTCGTGGGGCAGAAAGCAAGTCCCTTCTCCCCCATGATCGGGTTTCAATTTTGGATCAGACATCGTTATGGGGAAGAAGGTTAGGATGAGGGGGCTGAAGTGGCGCCCTGGAAAAGCAACAAATCCTGAGAATCGACTGTTTTCTGATCCCTTCACCCT
>JAJDEL010000949.1 GCA_029259835.1 Planctomicrobium sp.
CACCGTGATCGTGCTGATAGCAACGTTGGCAGTGAGTGATTTCGTCAAGGTGTTGTTAGATATTTGAAATTGAATCACTTAGCAACTTCTTCCCGAAACTCCCACAAAATATATCTAAGACTTCTGAATACCGCCAGAAGAATCAGAGAAATACCGAATTCAGAGGGAACAAATTTTGATGGGCGGACGTCAATCTCCAATTGGAACGTCATAAAATTCACTTCCTCTTAAAAAGTGCGATGTTGAGAGGAGTACGTGTGGAAGTGCAAAAAATTGGATATTTTCTTCACACTTGCTGTCATTTTCTCGTAGGGTGACGAATCCCTGAACCCAGCAGTTCCATCAGTCTGTCGTTTTGAGCCATAAATTCACTCAAATAAATTACGATTGCTGTCGAATCAAAATCCAGAATCAGGCAACTTTGCATGATTTTCTGTTGAACAACGACATTTATATGTGACCATACAGATAAAACGCACAAATTTCGGTCGAAATTGAACTCACTGGAAAGAACTATTGTCAGCGAGTACCCTTGCTGAGCAGCGATTCCCTTAAGATTTGAGAAGATATATCAATCACTTAAGCCATAAAGCTGACTCTCAGAATGACCATCGGGCTGGAGTCCGCTGCTGCCGGAGGGAGACATTAAGTCTCGCTCGGCTCCTTTGCTTTGTCGTAGCAATCTCACTGATAGGCAGCGCCTGTGCACAACCTGCTGTTGCGTTCGATGATTTCTCAGATTTTCTGGGAGACGTCTTTCGTGGGATAACAGGGCAAAAGAAGAAAGCGGCGGCGCCGGTCATTCTTGATGCAGCCATGCAATTCCCCGCTCCTGCAGAAAAAGAAATGGAGAAGCGGAAGAAACGGCTTGAAGGTTTTGCTGCCGCTCAAAAGAATTGGATTCATTCTGCATGCGAACTGACTGATGAGCAGAATGCAAAGTTTGACAAACTCGTTGCCGAGCGTATTCAGGCATCCCAGGAACGTCGCAAAAAAGGGAATGTTCAACAACGCGGCTTAGCTGATTACGCACCTGTCCAATTCACTTTCACTGGGGCTGTGAACTCGACTCTCGATGGAGCCGAATGGGACCGAAAGGTTGTTGAATTGTTGACGGACGACCAGTCCCAACGACTTTCCAAGGCCAATGATGAGCGTAGTCAGTCACTTCGATTAGCACAAAGAGATCGAATCCTCAACATTATCGATACAGAACTTTTCTTCACCTCTGAACAGCGCCCACTTGTGGCTCAACACATCGAAGAGAAACTCTCACTAAATGTGAACAAGCTCTACTCTCTGACGAACCAGACTTACTATCTGCGGTACGAATCTCCCCAAAGTCTACTGAATAGTCTCCCCCCTGAAGGGATCTTGAATCCTGCACAGAAGGATCGTTGGACTCGCGTCCTGAAGGGAAACAGTTCTGGAGCACAAAGTGAGCGATATATCACTTTCATGTCGAATGATGGTGTTGATGGTTGGTACAAAACTCTGGATGAAGCCCTCAATCATCAAGCGATTCGTTTAACGCAAGCTGCGAACGTTCGAATCGAATACTTTACCGCGGAGTTCGAACTTGCGGAGAAAGATGTACAACATCTGAAACTCGCCGCAAAAGGGACCATTATCTACTGTATGCAAACCTGGAAGAAATCGGCGAAGCAAAACTTGCAGCAATGGGAAGAAAGGATGAACCAGCAGCAGTTCGGCAATGGCAACTTCGGATTTAGCGTTGCTGTCCCTTCCACAAAGGTAATTGAACAGCATGAACTCTGGACGAACACTCTCTCTGAAATAGGAGTTGATTCCACTGCTTCGTCAAAAGATCAGGTTAACCAACGGCAAGCTGCAAAAATGGGATACATCATCTCCCTGCTAGATCGGGAACTCTGGTTGACGCCTAAGCAACGAGTTCAATTCCAAAAAGTACTCGCCAGCAAGCTTCCGAAAAATGACATTTCCGGTTATGAATACATGTACGAAGTCGTTCTTCTCGCGATTCCGTTGGTGCGATTGAGCGAAGCGGATGTAAAAAAAATCCTGACACCGGAACAAATCGTAGCGTGGAGCGCATTGAAAACTCAGTACGCCATCAACGGGCAAGTCGTCACAATCAACATGCAGAACCAAGGACAGTTCAACATTCGCATTCCTAACTAACTCCTCCCATTCCTGCCAGGTGAGTGTTACCACTCTCGCGGGCACTATCACAGATTTGAATGAGTGCATTGCAACGCACTCAACGGGATTTCCAGAGTCACTTTTTAGTAATAGACACCATTGAGTTCGGACAGGATAAATATGTCTTCGACTATAGATACGCATCAAGAACTTCATTCAGACGACGTCGCGGCAATCGATGAACTTCGTGGCATCTACGCAAAACTTAAGAGTGAACTATCGAGAGTCATTGTCGGACAGGAAACGGTTATTGAACAATTGGCAATTTGCCTGTTTGCACGAGGACATTCACTCTTGATGGGTGTCCCAGGTCTGGCGAAAACTTTGTTAGTCAGCCGACTTGCCGAAACGATGTCACTCAGTTTCAGCCGCATTCAGTTCACCCCGGACCTGATGCCCATGGACATCACTGGTACGGACATTTTGCAAGAAACTCCAGAAGGTCGGCGAGAATTCGAGTTCGTCAAAGGTCCCGTTTTTGCCAACATTGTTCTTGCGGATGAAATTAACCGAGCACCATCTAAAACCCAAGCCGCGATGCTCGAAGCGATGCAGGAACATCAGGTGACAGTCGTCGGTCGTCACTATACTCTTTCTCCGCCATTCTTTGTCCTGGCGACGCAGAATCCGGTTGAACAGGAAGGAACTTATCCTCTCCCAGAAGCTCAGCTTGATCGATTTATGTTTCTGGTCCATGTCGATTACCCATCTCGCTCTGAGGAAATCGACATTGCCAGAACAACGACAGGCGGCGAACTTCCGCAGTTGCAATCGATTTTGACTGGGGAATCTGTTCAGAAGTATCAAGAACTTGTCCGGCGCGTCCCGGTTCCTCAGCATATCTACGAATTCGCAGTTGATCTTGTGCGGCGGACGCGTCCAAACCTTGAAGAATCTCCTGACTGGTTAAAACCACTTGTTGCCTGGGGTGCTGGACCGCGTGCGGTGCAGTATTTGATCCTTGGAGCCAAATCACACGCGGCTCTGAACGGCAGTTACATGGCTCGTCTGGAAGATGTCCTTGCTGTCGCGGAACCGGTGTTATCGCACCGGGTACTGACGAATTTCAACGCTGAATCCGAAGGGATTCGCAGCAACGACATCATCAAGAGACTCGTTGATGAACTCAACGCAGAAAGTGCCGGAGGATGAGCGGCTCGCACCGCACAAAAAAAGAGTGCGGTGAAACGGCAGTTTGAGTTCTTTCTCTCAACTCTTACCCCTCGTCTGCATCTATGCGTGACTTCATTGATCCTAAAGTTGTTTCCAAGCTCTCAGGGCTTCCCCTTGACGCTCGAATTCCGATGATCGGCAGCGTCTCCGGTCGCCATCGTAGTCCCACGCGCGGTTCGAGTCTCGAATTCTCGGAGTATCGCAAGTACGTCCCAGGTGACGACACGCGTCGTCTCGACTGGAGAGCCTGGGGTCGGAGTGATCGATTCTACATTAAGGAATACGAAGCTGATACAAATTTGCGATTGTGCCTAATCGTCGATGTCAGTGGATCGATGAATTATGGAATCGACGGGACGCAAGAAGAGGGGAATCGAAAGATTGATTACGCACGAAAAATCGCTGGGACCCTCGCTTACCTCGCTGCGTTTCAAGGAGATGCAGTCGGACTCTACTGTGCTGGAACTGACTTCCGGCGAGAAATTCCTCCGAAGCGGAGTGGCGCGCATTTAAGATTTATTCTCGACGAGCTAGGCGATATGGAATGCGAAGGCGAAACCGGCCTCGCAGAGACCTTGCATCAAGCCGCTGAGAAAATTTCCCAGCGCGCTTTAGTTGTGATTGTTTCAGACTTGTTTCTCGATCCTGAATCGCTCAGAAGTTGTTTTCAACACCTGCGCTACCGCAAACACGATATTGCCGTGTTCCATCTTTTGGAACAAAACGAGATCGATTTTCAATTTGACCGGCCTGTTCGTTTCGTCGATCTCGAAGGTGCCGCACCAATGCTCGTCGATCCGACAACCATCGCGAAACAGTACCGCAAAGCCGTTCAGGAATACCTTGAACAGATCAAACAAATCACGAAAGACTCCGTCGTTGATTACCGTCGTGTCGGCATCGAAGAAGATCACGGCGAAGTCCTCGCCCGGTTCTTGTTAGCTCGTAAGAAGTAGTAAACCATCAACCGCACACTTAAAAGTATGCGGCTAAAATTCAATATATGACTTTTTTACAACCATATTTACTGTTCGCGCTGCCGCTGATCGCGATTCCGATTTTGATTCACTTGATCAATCAAAACCGGCACAAAACGATCCCGTGGGCAGCGACGATGTTTCTGCTGCAAGCAAAGCGGATGGCGCGGGGAATGGCCCGGCTGCGTTATCTGTTGATTATGCTCGCACGGATGCTGGCAATTGCAGGGTTGATCTTTGCCGTCAGTCGCCCGATGGCAGGTGGTTGGCTCGGCTTGACCGCTGGCAGCACGCCTGACACTACGATTATCGTTCTCGACCGGTCAGCAAGCATGGAAGAACAAGGCGCAGGCAGTGTTCGCTCCAAACGTGAAACGGCTCTCCAAAAACTTTCAGACTTGATAGCAAGCACCGGCCCCAACACGCAACTCGTGTTATTCGAAAGCACGAGTGAATCAGAAAAAGTGATCGGCTCAGCAAAGGAACTGACGGACTTGCCGGAAACTGGATCGTCGGCAACTGCGGCGGATATTCCGGCACTCCTTGAACGAGTCACAGAATATATTGTCACGAATGAAACCGGGCGTACCGACGTTTGGGTTTGCTCTGATTTGCGTCGCTCAGACTGGAATCCAACCGGGGGGCGTTGGGAAACGATTCGCAAGCAGCTTTCTGATCGCGAAGGTGTTCGCTTGTACCTTCTCAACTACCCAACGATTGCTGCTGAAAATCTTTCGATTAGTGTCAGCGGAGTTCACCGCCGCGAATCTGGTGCTGGGGCAGAACTGGTCATGGATATTCGCCTGACCCGCAATGTGAAAATCGATGAGCAACACATGATTCCCGTTGACATTGTCATCAACGGCGCTCGTTCGACTTTGGAAGTCGAGATGACCGGTTCTGAAGTCGTTCGCAATGGTCACACGATTCCGATTGACGCTGAATCCAGAACCGGTTGGGGCCGCGTTGAGATCGCTGGCGATGCGAATCCAGCGGACAATGTTTATCGTTTCGTCTACTCCGAACCTGCCGTTCAAAAAGCGGTGATCGTTTCGGATAATGAAGATGTCTCGAAAATCCTCGAACTCGCAACTTCGACCGGGTTCGATCAAAGTCTCACGTACGAAGCCGAAGTCGTTTCATCGGCATCATCAGCAGCACTTCCATGGAAAGAGACCGGTCTCATACTTTGGCATGCTCCTCTTCCGACCGATGTTCTGGCGAAACAAGTCAGTGACTTTATTGACTCCGGTCGAACGGTTATTTTCTTTCCTCCAGAAGCACCTGACGATGCAACATTTCTGGGAGTCAATTGG
>JAJDEL010000950.1 GCA_029259835.1 Planctomicrobium sp.
TAACGGCGCTCGGCCTGATCTGTTCGAGATGGTGCGACGGCTTGTCCGCGAGGGGAGCAGCGACACGGCCGATAAGGTCGAGCGACTCGGCAAGAAAGAGATTGAGGGGCATGCGGCGGTCGGCTTTCGGGTCAATAATAGCGTGATAGGCATTATGGCGGGCGACATGACCCTCTGGGCCGATCCCGAAACGGCCCGGCCTATTCGAATCGAGTTTGCCAAGCATATGTTCGGTGTCGAACGAATGGTGATGAACAATTTCCGCTACGACGTCGATTTGAACCCGTCGTTGTTCAGTCTGGAACCGCCTGAAGGCTATTCGACCGTAGCTGTGAACGCGACGATACCTGTGGAGGAAGACCTCCTCAGCACATTGCGCATGATTGCCGAGCAAAACAAAGGCCTGTTTCCGGCAAAGCTTGAGATGCCCAAGAGGGTTACGCGGCCTCCAATGGCGTTGGATAAGCCTACGCGAGATAAGCTGGAAGCTGAGATGAAGAAGGTTATCGCGAAGCACGGTGGTATGGACAAAATTAAAGCGAAATATGGCAGCGACGCCAAAGGCTTGCCACCCGCGATCATGGCCGAATACATGAAGGCCGCGATGCCGCTCATGCAAAAACATATTCAGGATGACATTCAAAAACAGACGCCGCTCAGGGTCAAAAAGTGGAACGGGATGAACTTCTATGTGAATCTCAGGCCGGAGAATGATCCGCACTACGTCGGCGGTGGTGTGAAATTGGGGACGGCCGATCGCCCCATCCTTTGGTACAAGCCCACGGGCGCCGATAAATACCACGTCATCTACGCCGATCTCAGCGTCAAAGGTATGGCGCCCGACGATGTCAAGAAATTGCCGGAAGCAGAGGCTCACAGGAATGGTCAAACGAAGGGTTTATGACGACGAAAAATACATCCACTTTTTCGTGTTACAAACGACGGCAGCACTTGCAGTATGACCAAGCCAAACGAGATGTCGGGGGTATCGTCACTGGCGGGGACTCCATAATACGTTTCGCAACTGGCCTGAGGAGGGCTGGTGTGCGTCCGGCTCAAAGACCCTTTTCGATACAGATAATTTCTCTGCTGGTGCGTTGATATAGATATCCGTTAGCAGCGGTGATTGGACTCAATGACCAGGTTTCACCTGGAAGGCCAATGTCGTTGACCGACACCAGAGCCTTCTCGTCAAAGCGCTCAGCAGTGGCGTCGACGACGTAGACCGTTCCGAGAACTGTGGAAAAGTAGATATGATTATTGACCACAATCGGCGTGGCGGCGGAAATGTGACCGAAGCCGTGGCCCAGCCGACGTTTGTCACCTTCGACAACAAAACCGGAGCCGGTGCGGTCTCCGGACTTGAATTCACTCCATGAGAATTTCCGCATACCGTTTTCAACGACAACCTGAACTGGGACTTGGAGATAGCTGACTTCACCTGTCTCCACGTCAATACGGCCAAGGATGCCCGGCTGGCCGCCCATGAAGAAGTGAAACCTGCCGACACCGATATTCGTGCGGTGTGTGAGCAGATGCCGCGAATTTATTTTCGAAGCATCAGCGGACTGTTTGTATCGATCGTTCGCTTCATCAAACGCGATGCTGCTGCCGGTCCCTTTGATGCGGATTCGTTTGACAGTTTTGCCTGTCGTCAGATCGAGAACGACGAAGTCCTCTTTGTCAAAGCAGTACGCATATTTCTCGTCAACGAAATGTGTGCCTTCAAAGTAGAGTCCCGGTCGTTCCCAGACTAGGTCGCGGGCAGCATTCAGCCGGGAAAGGCCAATCCCGTACGGCTTTTCGGGGGGACTATGACCTCCACCTTTGGCGTGCAATAGCACAGTCTCGCCATTCAACATTCCGAGAGCGCCTTTGCCATGAACGCTGATGCCTTCGGGAATGATTCCGGTTGGCTGTCCGGTCAGAGCATCGAAGCTTCGAACATGCATCCATGGCCAGCCGGTTTTGCTGTTCTTGTCGTAGTCGATGGCAGTCTGCTGGCGACGTTTCGGATCACCCGCGTCACGCATCATTGCGTAGTAGAGGTTGCCGCTATGCAGGAATGGCTGGAATTGTTTTGCCGAGTGTTTCGTGCGAACCTCGAATTCCTTTTGCCAGACGCGCTCGCCGTCCATAGTATGACAGGCCATAAAGCCGCCAGCGTTTACGAACCAGACATGATTGCCATCAGTCACGGGCGTTGGGGTCGTCGAATCAGTGAAGGTGCCGTTGACCTGGTTCGGCCGTTGACCCGGCAGATCACAACTCCAGAGAATCTTTCCGGTCTCTGCAGCGAGACAATAACCACGGGTTTCCGAGACCCAAGTGCCTTTGGGGCCTTTGTCATCGGACGTGAGTTTTCGGAAACAGGTCAGAAAGAGCCTGCCATCCCAGACGGTAATGCCACTATGACCTGTTTCCGGCAGCGGCACCCTCCAACGGATATTTTCGTCGGTGACCAGACTCCATTTCTTTGGGTACTCAGTCTTTGTAGACAGTTGGTAATTTCTTTGGGGGCCACGATGCTCCGGCCAGTTTTCCTGACTCAGTGCTACGGAAGTCAGGGCGAAGATGAGACCGAAAATTATTATTGGTATTCGGGGAGTCACGTTCGTTCCTGCCTGTTTTGTGATACGGCTCTTGGTTAAGAATGTCGTATTTGATTGTCGCGTGAGGGTCTCAACCGGGTGGCTGGGGTGCCCTGAGGTTTTGGAGTCAATGCGGGAATTTAGCATATTGGTCTCTCGATATCGAACGACATCCATCGCCCCAGAAACGACGATTCCGAACCGGTCAACGCAACGCTTCCTCGCGCCTGGGAGTGTCACGCGGCAAGGTAATCCTTTAGTGTTCCCTGTCGTTGAACGTCATCGCTCAAATCAAAAGACAACCTGCACCCCAGCCACCCGTTGGTGGACATTGAAGATTCCTTTTTCGCGTGGCCTCGGAATCGTAGTGGAATTCGCCAGAATTCCGTGTGCAGTTGAAACGAACCTCTGACGAAGACCCTGACACGCTGTTGCGCAGACTCATTCGTTCTTGCAGAGGCTCACTCACTCCTCGTGCGGTAGAGAAATGCGTCCGAGGTGAGCAGTGAAACGAGCAATGCTTTCATGCTGCCGTCGTTATCTTTGTAGGCGCGGTGCGCTGCCTGAAGAACCGGGGCGTCGTTGATGGTTTCATTGCGTCCCATCCAGAAACGGAAGGCGTTGCGGACGAAGACCTGTTCGGCACGTTCACTTTCTGCGAGCTTATGAATCATGTCGATGGCGTTGGCAACTTTGCCATCCAGTGCAGTGTCGCCAGAATCGATGATCTCGCCAGTCGTGTCGACAGGTTTGTCGAGTTCAGTTTCTCGATACAGGCCCGCATGGTTAAACATCTCAAACGGCAGCCCCAGCGGATCCATTTTCTGGTGGCATGTCCAGCAATAGGTCTCTTTTGTAACCTGCATGCGCTCGCGCAGGGTACTATGTGGCTCGTCCGGTAGCATGGCATCCACGGTGATTGGGACATCGGGAATGCCGCCTCCCAGCAATCGCTCGCGAATCCATCGGCCGCGCCGAATTGCGTGATTGTCCATTGCGTCAGAGTGTGAAACGAGCCAACTCGGATGGGTCAAAATGCCCATACGCTGGCCTTCCGGCACCGCGGCTAGGATACGTTCAGGTTTCATGGATCCATTGCCGAAGCTGCGTCGACTCACGCGGGCAAACATTTTCGGCCCCGACAAGTTTGCCTCAGCGACGTTGTGATTGATGCTTGCCCGCTTCTTTTTCGCTGCCGTCACCTTCCGCTTTATCGCTGCCAGTGCCTTCTTTTTTGCCGCGAGCGTATTCTTCTCTACTGGGGTCTTCTCTTTTGGAGTGGCCTCCAACTTGGCTTCAAGATCGGCTATCTCTTTCTCCGCTGCCTCAAGTTCAGCCGCCTCTTTCTTCGCCACCTCTTTCGCTGCCTTCTTTGCCGCAGCGACGGAAGCTGCTGTTTCCGCTTTTGTACGCTTTGTGCCGAAATAGACGTTATCCGCCCTGGTGGCGACAACCTTGTCAGTGGTCAGCAACTGCTTCAACACATCCTTGTCTTCTTGAAGAACCAGTTCAATCAATCGATCCGTACTCGCCGTCGCATCGAACATGGCGCGATAATGCGACGTTCCCCTGTTGCTCGCGCCTGTCTCCGCCAGCGCTTTGGAGTCCTTGCAGATGTAGCCGCCGAGGTCATAGTCAAAGTAATCGCGGAAGAAACGCAGGATGCGAGGCTTGCGGATGCTGTCGTCGGTCAACATGCGTTCGACTTCGCGTTTGACATCGGCTTTGGTCCGCATCCGCCCTTCGACGATTACCTTCCGCAGTTCTTCGTCTGGCTTGATGTATCGCAGTGCATGATTGACCGCCAGGCCGAGTTCCCAGTCGTGAAGAATCACACGTCCATGGCGATCAGTTTTGCCGTTCTCGGCGAGTTCCGGCCTGAAGAGCGCGTCACGATCGAGAAAGATGGATGACAGGCCGAGGACGGCGCCGTCTTCCTTGCCAAGTTTCTCGATAGATTGTTTGACGATCGCCAGGTATTCATCCGATTCCTTTTTGCTCGGGGGACGGAAGGTCAGTGCTTCGAAAAGGTAGTCCACCGCAGCTCGCAAACGCTCATCGGAAACGCCGTCTGCCTTCATGAGGTCATAGACCGGCGTCAGAGAACGCACAACCTTTGTACTGTAAATAAGGCTGGTCGGCAGGCCGCGAAGATCGCCCTGCATCTTGTCCTTGATTGAATTGGGATCGTCCGTGATCTGATATGGCTTAGCGATGCTCAGCGGGCCATAGGCCATGTAGCGAATGATGTCCTCAGCAACACCCATGATCTGTGTCGCTTCTGCACTGTTGACCGTGTAGAAGTCGGGGTAGTTTTCCAGGCCATGCGTGCGGGCTGTCGAAAGGACAGCGGGGACGCTCTTGACTGCTGTGGCATAGGCCACTGTCCCACCTTGCCACTTGATGATGCGATCAATACCGAAGTAGAGTTTGAGTTCACCGCCATGGTTCGTGGGAACGACATCACCATGCGTGCGAACGCCAGGCTTTGCTGGATCATACTCAGGCTCCTTGTTGATCAATTCATTCAGGCGCGTGATGTGTTCTTGTAGCGTCACGCGCCAGATGCGCGCCGGAGATGATGTTGGCATAAGTTTAATGCCATCAGGGAGTGGACCGAAGAGCAGGTCATGATCGACGAAGTTGCCTTTGTTTGGGTCAAGATGATCATGAAACCCTCCCTTGTCACTCATCTCACGTTTCAGTTCACCGACGATCCAGTCCGAAAACTGCAGCCGATCCACGACATTCGGCTGGTCCACATCTTCGGGCGGCATCTCCTTTAACGTGACCTGTGCCCACACAGTTCT
>JAJDEL010000096.1 GCA_029259835.1 Planctomicrobium sp.
CAATATCGATGTTGATGTCACCACCAAGTCTCGTGGCAAAGGAGGCTTGCTGGGCGGTCTGAAACGGATGCTCGCTTCGGAAAGCTTCTTCTTCTCGACTTACAAGTCCAACGACAACCAACCCGGTGAAGTCGGTTTGGCCCCGACGCTTCAGGGTGATGTGTTGTTAGTGAAGTGCGACGGAGAAAACAAATGGCTCTGCACTGGCGGCAGCTATCTCGGCTCTTCTTCGGAACTGACAATCAACACTCAGTTTCAGGGACTCAAAGGTTTATTGACAGGCGAGTCGATCTCGTTCGTTGAAGTAGAAGGTCAGGGAGATTTGCTGGTCAACGCCTTCGGGCGAATTGCGGAATTTGAAATTGACGGCGAGATCACAGTCGATACTGGTCACGTTGTCGCGTTCGAAGAGACGCTGACATACGAACCTCGCAAAGTGGCCTCCAGTTGGATTCAGTCATTCCTGTCGGGAGAAGGGATCGTCTTGAACTTCTCCGGGAAAGGGAAAATCCTGGTGCAAAGCCATAACCCCAAAGAGTTCGGCGGTCGATTGGGTGGCCTGCTGCCTCCAAGAAAGTAAAGTCTGCTTCGCCAGTGAGTGAACCCAGATACCGTGGACGAAAATTGCCTGACTCAATTCGAAAGGTGCTCGAATCATGAATTATGAAATTATTTGCGAGCCAAGCTATAGCTTGTTGGAAGTTCAACTGGAAGCCAACGAAAAAGTTGTCGCCGAGGCAGGCGCGATGTCGTGGATGAGTTCAAACATCGCAACCACCACTTCCAGCCGTGGTGGGTTGATGTCTGGACTGAAACGCGCGGTCTTGACCGGCGAGAGCTTCTTTCAGAATACCTACGAAGCCGAAAACGAAGCCGGATCGATCGGCCTCGCTCCTGGAACAGCCGGCGACATCGTCGCCCATGAGTTGGACGGAGAACTCTTCCTCGAAGCAGGCGCCTTCCTGGCATCGACTCCGGATGTGGAATGCGATTCAAAATTTCAGGGACTAAAAGGCTTGCTCGGTGAAGGAATGTTTGCGCTGCGAGTCTCCGGAAACGGCACACTTTTCTTCAATGCATATGGCGACATTGAAGAAGTCCAAGTCGATGGTTCATACATTGTCGACAACGGATTCGCCGTCGCCTGGGATCCGACATTGCAATACAATCTCACTCGCTCGAAGAAAATTCGATCCTTCCTGTTTTCCGATCAGTTGCTGATGAATTTCACTGGTCACGGTCGGCTCTGGATTCAGTCTCGCAGCCCTCGCACACTCGCCAACTGGGTCCACCCATTCCGACCAGTTGAAGCTGATAATGATTGATCATCTCAAACGTCATGAAATTCCCTCTCGATCTTTTACAAAAGTGTTGGTTTCTTGCCGGGCCAACGGCAGTGGGAAAAACGGCTTTGGGAATTATTCTTGCCGAGAAACTTGGTGGAGAATTGGTTTCTCTCGATTCGATGTCGATCTATCGAAAAATGAACATCGGCACGGCGAAGCCTTCTAAATTGGAGCAATCTCAAGTTCCGCACCATCTGATCGATGTCGTCGATCCACACGAAGAATACTCAACCGACCGATACATGCGAGAAGCAATTATCGCGTGTGAAAAAATTGTGCAGCGAGGTCACGTACCGATTTTTGTGGGTGGAACTGGGCTTTATTTGCGTTCCATTTTGAGAGGAGTCTTCGAAGGACCAGAAGCCGACTGGGAGTTTCGCAACAATCTCGAACATCAAGCAACTTTGGAAGCACCCGATTGGCTGAGCATACGCTTAAAGAAAATCGATCCCGTGACAGCTGGACGTATTCATCCGAACGATTCCCGACGCCTGATCCGCGCACTCGAAATTTATCACCTCACCGGGAAGCCAGCTTCAGAACTACTGGAGGAAGGTCCGCTTCCAAAAGATTCACGCCCTGAGCATGTCTACTGGCTATCTCCAGAGAGAGAGTGGATTCACGGGCGAATCAACCTGCGCGTCGATCAAATGATTGCAGAAGGTCTCGAAGAAGAAGTCCGCATGCTCCTGCAACTGGAACCTCCGATCGGTCGCACCGCGCGTCAGGGGCTCGGCTATCGTGAAATGATCGACTGGATCGAAGGCCGCTCACCTTCGATTGAAAAAACCGCTGAACTCATCAAAACGCACACCAGACAATTCGCGAAACGACAACACACTTGGTTCCGAAACCTCGAAGAATGCCAGGCAATCAACGTTGAGCCAATGGATACCGTTCAGACGCTTGTTGACCGAATTGTTGGGTGAGTTGCAAGACGAAAAATTTCACTCACTCTCCGGCATGGCCACGCCGTAGTTCTTCAAAATAAGCGGAGTGATGTCGAGGTCGGTGTAGCTTTTTTCATCGAGAGGATTCGATGACACAAGAATGCCGGTCGAGCCAGGGTAGCCATGGGAACCTTTGACGAGAGTCGCGTCGAGGGGTGTGGCCTTGGCTGGCATCTCGATGAACATTTCGACCGGATCGTAGCCTGGCTTGCGATGGATATCGACGGTTCGAGCAAATTTCGGCGCTTTCTCGTCGTCCATCCACCAGTAGTAAGCGAACCAGGCATCTGGTTTCGAAATGAGGACAACTTCACCCGAGCGAGGATGACCGAGCTTGTACTTGCCGCGGTCTGTGCCGGTCAGGACTTCTTCTACAAGAGGATGATTTCGGAACAGGTTGGCGACTGTTTCGATATCTTCCGAGTTCTTCACAAACAGATGTGCCAACTGATGATCGGCCAATGCCCAGGCTGCTGATTCACCTGGAACGAGGTTCTCGAGTCCTTCTTCTTCAACGAGATGAAGCAGGCCAGCATCTCGCAAAATTCGATTCGGATAGGCAACAGAGTTCACTTCAGAAATCACATACTCGCTGGCGAACAACCAGTGGATTTCATCCATGTCAGTAGTTTCGAACTCATCAATCAATCGACCGAGAGAGACATCGAGATCAATCACCGCTTGCAATGCTTCTGGGCTATTCGGTCCGGTTTTTTGTGCGGCATAGTCGAGATGTGTGATATACAAGTAGAAAAACTGCGGTTTGAAATCACGCGCTGCTTTGATGGCGGAGTCGATAATCCAGTCGGAACTTTTGATATTGGTGAGCGGCCCCCAAAAATTCATGAGCGGGAAGTGTCCGAACTCATCGCGGAGTTCTCCGTAGAGCAATTCTGGCTTTGTGTAACACCACAGCGATTCCGAACCATCCGGGTTATGAATCGGAGCAAAAGTGCAAATATAGTCGGCGCCGGCGCCTTTTGAGTGCATCGGAAACCAAACCGCTGAAGTAATCGACGGATCGGCATCGTGAAGCATGTCCCAGATTTGAGGAGCTTCGATGCACTCGTTCCAGGCCGTCCAAAGTTCAAATTCACCTTTGTCACGATAGAAAAAACCATTCGCGATCACGCCATGCACATCCGATCCGACGCCTGTCGTCAGGTTTGCCTGAACCGGGCATGTCACGCACGGAAACGATGCCGTCAGCGGCGCCACCGAACCTCGGTCAGCAAGCCGATTCAAATTCGGCATATTAGACAGGTCTTCGGTACGAAGACCTGGAATGGAAACAAGAACTGTCTGTGACATAGGATTTAGGGGTTAGGGGTTAGGGGTTAGGATCTAGGAGTTAGAAAACTGCTCCTTATCAACGCTTCAACGATAAACGCTCAACGAATCATCACTCGACACTCAACCCTAGTCACTCAACCTTCCTCACCCATCGTCCGCGATGAATCGGCAGGCCGAGCTTTCGTTTTTTGCGTTCGTAACTGGTTTGGTAGTCCATATCGTGTTCGGCGTCACGTTCTTCGGGAGTCGGAAGTGTTTCGAAGTCCGTGTGGTGCTCCATCAACGAGGAAATCACGCCGAAGTATTCTTCAACATCAGTCCACGAATGCAAATACCCACCAGGAACGAGTAGATTCGAACAAAGGTCAACGAACGTATTATTGAAAACTCGGCGTTTGCGATGTTTTTTCTTCCACCAAGGGTCTGGGAAGTAAACATGAATCGCATTGACCGAATGCGGCGCGATCATCTTTGAAAACGGAATGTTCGCATCTCCACCAAGAACACAAGCGTTCTTGAGGTCTCGACGCTTCAACCGAGCGGCGCCGCGTCGACCTTCTCGAAAATCGACTTCGATTCCCAGAAAGTTTCTTTCCGGATGAACTTCAGAGGCATTCACAAGAAACAACCCACGACCACAACCGACATCGATTTCAACAGGATTGTCGTTGCCGAACAGAGTCGGCCAGTCGAGCTTGCCATCGTACTCTTCGACAATATCGTCGAGTGCCAGGAAGAACGGTTTCAAGTTAATCGGTGGGGGTTTTGTCTGCATAGATCATTCGACAGAAAACGATGAAAAACGTGAGTATAGCGAAGAGGACTCATCGTTCCATTCACTAGCTTCAGCGGTGTGGCTGAATTCGATGAGGAAAACGCTCTTCGACCGGTGGACCTTCGGTATCTCCTTGTGTCCATTTTTGAAGAGCTTTGAGCATTTTATTTCCGCGGTGAAAGTACAAGGAGTCGAGAGATTCAAAATGTGATTGAAATACCACCTGAGATGTTTCTTCCCAGTCCTTCGGCAAAGTGACGAATCCTTGGCTCTCCATCCAATCTCCAATCGCGAGGGCGATTTTCTGGTGACCTTCGAATGACGGATGGACGTGATCGACCAACCAGTTGTCGCCAAGGATCCCGGACGTTGTTTGACTCTCTAACAATTCATGCATGTTCAGAATCGCAACGTCCTCCATTTCGGCAACCTGGTGTAAGGCGATGACGAGAGGCGTCGTCATTCGCAAGGGGCATATATCAAGATCACGAGCTTTCATAAATGCTGCCTTGGCTTCGTTTTTCCGATTGAGAATTTCGAGACAGCGACCGAGTTCGTACCAGTTCGTGGCGAACTGGTCATCGAGTTCACAGACTTGTTGCCAGAGCTTTGTCGCTTGCGGTAAGTCTGTGCGATAGAGCGAGCGGGCCGTTTTCTTCAGTTGCGAAACACGCTCTCGCTCTGTCACCGTCAACTGACCTGACTCAGATTTGAACGGCGGAATTCCACTCAAATTCGATGGAGGCTGTATCAGTAGAATCGGAACTTCTGCGGCGCGTGCTTTGCGGACCATGCGGCGCACGTTGGCTTCAAAATGAACTGCGATCGCATCATTCCATTTCAAATCACGATGAAAAGCCGCGATGCCGTTCTTGTAATCAAGCATGGCATCGGCATCTGCCGCGAGAACGGTTTTCTTGTGATCTCTGGAACCGAACATCTCAGCAGCGACGTTGACCGTTCGAGACTTCGTCATTAGGTAAGTCGGAGTTTCCAGCCAGCGCGGTATCGTCTTGATGTCGTCGTAGCTGCGGTCTTCAAGAAATTCATTGTGACCTGTGCAAATAATGAACAGATCAGGTTCGTAGTTCAGGCATTCTTCGAGAATTGGAATCAATCGATAACTGGCGTAAGAGATACCACCACAGTTGATCACCTCCCAGTCTCTCTCCGGTTCCGCCTGTTCGAGACTCATCCGCAGCCACGTCGTGAATGAAGTCTCAATGGAATACGGCCTCCCCTGCACTGTTGAGCCACCTAAGCAAAAAATGCGAAAGGCATTCGCCGATTTCACCGCAGGAAAATCCTCATCGGCAAAAAACTTCTCCCGCTTTGGAGAAAGCATGTACTTGCTCTGTTCCGGATTCAATTCGAACAGCGGGATCACACCTGCAAAGCCAACAAACGGATCAACCGAATCGTCTGGAATACCGATTCCCAATACAGTGAACGCTCCTTCTAATAGAATGAACGGAACAAGAGCGCATGCCACCGCCAACAAGCGGAATGTCCACTTCCGTCGCAAGGTACGGTTTGGGGGATGATTATCCATGGTTGAAGTCTAACTTTGCACGCCTCAATTCTGAACCGATTGGCGTCTCTATTCTTGCATCACTATAATCGGGCCACATGAATAATGTTTCACCAGGAGCTAACAAATGACATCAATCACTCGCCGTGCTTTACTTGGATCAACTGCTGCTGCAACGGTTGCCTATGCGACCGGACCACTCATTGCTCAAAAAGGAGAGCTTCCTTCGGAGAAAATTCGCGTCGG
>JAJDEL010000951.1 GCA_029259835.1 Planctomicrobium sp.
CGCCGGGTGCCACTCAACGCCGTTAACCGTTTTATCTGAGTTGAAAGAAGTCTTGATGCGAATTGGGTTTGCAGCGATTCTTTTTTTGTGAAGCGAAAGATCACTCGCCCCCAATTTTTTCAACGACGATGATCTACACGAAAAGAATCACAGAAGCAGGAAACCAGAGGTGCAATTTCAGTTCGATGACGACCCATGAACGGTTTCTCTTGAAACAAAGCCCATCGGCACTGGTAAAACCAGTGGCACCCGATTCGCAGCTGACTTCAAGAATTTTTTTCAGTGGCACCCGGCGTACTACTTCGTACTTGCCACGCGGTGGAAGCGGAGTTCGACTTCGCGGTCGATGACTCTTCGTACGCCTTCTGAAAGACAGGTCGGTTCGTTGTCGGACTCGCCGCGTTTGACGATCTCTTCCAGTGGGGTTCCTGGTGGAACTGTGAATGTGCTTTGCTCGATGATTTGATTGCCGGCATCAAGCTCAGGGACAATGAAGTGACACGTCGCACCGTATGTCAGCATGTGGTGGCTGTAGGCGTCGTGGTACGGCCTGAAACCGGGGAAAGACGGCAGCAACCCATGATGTAAATTGATGATTCTTCCACCAGCGAATTCCCAACACGAGCGTGGTGGAAAAATCCGCATGTATCGAGCCAAGACGATATAGTCGATCTCATACTCATCCAGGAGTTCAACAATCCGGTCATTGTCAGGGTTTCCCTTGCCATCTCCGACGTTGTGAAAATCGATATCGAATTGCTCGGCGACACCCCGACAGGCGTTTCGATTCGCGATGATGACAGGGACGCTGGCGCTCAATCGCTTGTCGCGGATATCTCGAAGAACTGCCAGTGCCGGTTCTGGACGATAAGTCGTACAGAGCGCAATTCGCGGTGGACGGTCATGTTCGTCGCGAGACCAAACACGGACGTTGAGTCCCTTCATCTCGCCAATTTGATTCATTCTCTCGCGTAAAATGGCGACTGGTTCGTCATCATCAGGCCACTCCATGCGAATCAGCATCGCGAAAAGCTGTTCCGCGTCGCGGTCGTACATCTGGATTTCGTGAATGTTCGCGCCTGATTGCGTCACATAATGCACAATCGGATCTGCGAGTCCACGATGATCCGGACCAACAGCTGTTATAATCACCTGCATTGAAAACTCCGTCGATTCTCAATTACAGAATGTTTGCTCGTAACTCTTCGAGAAGACTCACTGCGGCGCCGACATCTGCTTTCTGCTGCTCGCGGTCATCTGGGATTTCACGCTCGATCGTCAGAGGACCTGTGTAACCGATTTCTTTCAATGTACTCAAGTAGGTGTCGATCCCGACATCGCCTTGACCCAAGGCAACTTCACATCCCCAGGCTGTGCCTCGCTCTCCTTCGGCTGCCCAAGTGCCATCTTTGCAATGGATGCTGCGAACGAGATGACCGACTTTTTTAAGGGCTTCAATTGGATTACCGGTGCCGTACAGAATCATGTTTGCTGGGTCGAAATTGATGAACAAATTGTCTCGGTCCACGTCATTAATAAAGTCGAGGAGGTGGTCCGCAGTCTCCTGGCCTGTTTCAAGATTAAGGTGCTGTCCATTGCCTTTGATGTGGTCAAGCAAATCCCGAGTCACTTCCAACAGCCCTTTGTAGTCATCGCCATCACGGTCTTCTGGGACGAATCCGATGTGCAGGGCGACAGTTTCGACTCCCAGCAATTTGGCGAAATCGGAGATCTCCTTCATTTCCTGAGCGCGAGCGGCACGTGTCTCCAGTGGAACTAAACCGACCGTTCGGGCGGTTTCAGCGATACTGGCGTAGCTTTCACCCTCAAATCCCCCGAAAACACAAGTGATCTCAACACCTGCTGCCTGACACTTTGCCAGAAACTCATTGGCGGACTGCTCAGTTCGCGTTTCCTGGTGAGGCGCATGGATTTGAACCGTTGGAATTTTGAGTTCCTCGACAACATCGAGCCGAACTCCCAAACCAGCATCAACCGAAGTAAAAACCCCAATCGGCCATTGACTCATTATGATTTCTCCTGAAACGGACATGGTACTGCTGAAAAAATGGATGAATACGCGACTGAATGATAGCAAGTGAGGTGGAACGTCTCCATCTTGTGCGCGGAAACACAAGCAGCGAGAAATGCCCTAAAACAAAGGCTCGGAGACACTGAAACACTATCGTCAACATTCACCTGGCCAGTAAGTGACAATCAAAGAGACTCTTTTGGTCTCTCTCCGCAGAAAGAAACAAAAAATAGTGCGAGAGAAGCGTCCCAGGGGCGACTCAACTGGATAGGTGTTACCGTACCGTAACGTCCATTGTCAGTTTAAACTGGTAAGTCTAAATTGCCGATCCGCGACTCAATTCTCAGGTAACCCCTGATAGGCCCGCTCTTTCTCGCACTACTTGTTCAATAACGCCAATCACTTGACCCGGTTACGTCATTGGAACTAACGGCCTAAGCCACTAAATAGTTCAGGAGCGCGCCACGCGAAATCTCCATTACTGAAATTAAAGTTCTATAATTTCCACTGTTTCATAGAGTAAATGAACTCATTCAGTATGTCCGGAAAGCGCAAAAGTCTTTTGTCAGTAATGGATTGCATCGAATTCAGTATGCCCTTACACTTAATTTGTTGAATTGTTCAGAAAAATCAGGGTACTCATGGATTCTGAAAAATCGAGAATGACATCTGACAGCTTGATCCTGGGGATACAAGCTGGGAGTGAAGATGCCTGGATTCGCATGACCAGCCTCTTTGGCCCACACGTGTACAAACGAATCCGTATGCTCACCCGGCATGGTCTTCAATCGCAGGATATGGCAGACATTTCGCAAGAAGTTTTCCTAGCGGCGACTGAAAAGATCGAAACGTACCGGCACTCGCGAGAAAAGCACGGAAGTTTTCGAGGCTGGCTCTACGGCATCACACGCCATAAAGTTTTACAATACATCGAAAAGCAATCCAAAGCCCCTTTGCTGTCGGAGTATCTTGACGAATTGACGCAGTGGTCGCCGGAATCACTGACAGACGACTTTGAAGGCGATGGAGCAATCTGGAAGCTTAAGAAGGGCAATACACATCAGGCTATCGAGAGGATTCGATCCAAATCGGAAGACCATACTTGGCAAGCGTTTTGGCGCACCGTCGTAAACGGTGAAGACAATGGAGATGTGGCTGAAGATCTCGGCATGGCGGACAAGGCCGTCAGGCAGGCTCGCCATCGCACGGTCACACGATTGAAAAAAGAGATCGAACGACTGGACGATGCCGAGCAAGACTCGCAATCAAGCGACGAGTAAAGTCGGTCAGAAACAAGACTTGGCTAGGGGCAGTTGGTTCTCTTGAGAAAGTTTTCTCTCTGTGGACGAAGAGACTCAAAAACCGATGCCTGTTCACTCTGCGAAAGCATGGAAGATACATT
>JAJDEL010000952.1 GCA_029259835.1 Planctomicrobium sp.
GCAGATGACAGCACTGACGAGCCAGCCAATTTTGTCGAGAGGACCACTCGGCTGTCTCCCAGTTGTATCCAAATTCGCACGGGCGCGGCGTCCGAGGTATCGCAATAGCGTTTGACCGAAGTGAAACATCATCCCGATCCAGACAATCATGCAGGAGACATAAGGGGTCATCCAGCCAACGTTGTCGACGACTTGCAAGGTTGTATATTCCTTGTTCCCTTCGACCGTGCCATAGCTCGATTGGTAGAATGTTTTTCCAGCAAATCGCATCGGGTTATTCATCCAGATACGCTGCTTGATTTCCAAGTCTTGTTCCGGGGCATTTAACGTGATGAAGGATGAATAGTCCTTAACGCTCGTGGTACCTTTGTAGTCGTTTTTCTGAACGTCATTGAGCGTGATTTCGTAGTCATTGTAGTGTCGCACAAATCTCAGGGCGATGTCGTAGTTCTTACCGTCGACAGTGACCTCTTGAGTTTTGCCGAAACCGGTCTCTGACAAATCGAAGACCGATGAGGCGAGCCAGATTCCGAGATCCTTCCCGTCTTTGGATTCCAATTTCAAATACACTGCTGGAACATCAATGCGACCACCTGAGTCAGTCCCTTTGACATTTTCAACATGAGATGCAACGACCGATGTTCCAATCCCTTTTGTCGCAGGATTGGCGGGGACTTTTTCGTTAGGTCCAAAGCCATTTAATCCTCGAACGTCCGAATTCAAGAAGAATTCAACGACCTCGATATTAAAGGGAAGGTCAGCGTCGCTCACCTTTGCACCTTTTTCATCGATCAAGGATTGGGAGATAACCGTCACAAGGTCTTCGTTTTGACCGGATCGGTCGATGACCGCGAATTCGACTTCGCGAATATCGCGACTGAAACTTGTTGACTCGCCTTCAACAATTGTCATCTGACTTTCAATGTGTTGCACACCAACGAGGATGTCGTAAGACATCATCAGAATAATTCCGGCATGCAGCAGCACAACACCAGCGCGGCGTTTGAAGACCGCAATACACCCAATCAAAAGTATGAGTGCGGCGAGTGTTGCTTTCACAAGTTGATAAAGAATTCGCATTGTTGCGGCATCGTTCGATTCCCACATGGCAATAAAAACTGCGGTCAGTGCCAGCAAAAGAGAACCAATCCCGCACAGCCATTTCTTCTCTTTTTCTTCGAGAGAAAACGTGCCGTAAATCGTTGCGCCGCAGAGGCCAAACAGGGTTGTGAGGATTGATAATCGCAGTGTCTCGTAGTCAATCAGGGGGCTCGATTGCAACCCGTCAGGGCTTGAGCCACTAATGATGACCAGATAAGTAAATGCAGAACCGAGAGCGAGAATGATCGTGCCGACTGTCAGTCGAGTTCCACGTGCTTGAATTTTGAAGCGTACAGTGTGTGCCGCAAGCAGATTCAAACCCATCACAATGCCGATAGTCCAGCCTTTTGGAAAGTAGAACCAAAGGCTATCTGGAAGGTCCTTCGTCCCATCGGGCCAGAATGCGGCCATCCAGGTGAGACTCTCCGGCAATTGCGGTTTTTCAGGGAAGAAGGACTCTGGGAGGAAAATATCTAGATCGATGACGACAAACAGTTCTTTGAAATTGAACCAGGGGAAACTGCTGCCGAGAAGTTTCGTTGTGTCGACACGAAAGTATTCATGCACAACGGTCCAGATGTCAGCATCGACTTGCGCAAAAGTGCCTGCGAACACAATGAAAATTGAAGCCAGAAAGAGTGCGACTGTCAGTTTCAGCGACGCAATTGGTTTCAGAATTTGTTGAACTGTCTTCCAGATTTCTCCGGAATCCGAGTTTGCACTCTGAAGTGAGTCGTTGTTTTCTGGTTCTTGAATCGTCGAGGCCATGGTCGGCTCCGGTACTGAATGTTTTTGGTTTTGTATTTATTAGCAGGCGCAGAGTGAGTGAAGTCTGAGCGACAAAATTATTCGGAATCTTTCTTGATCTTCACTGACTTCAGGAACTCGCGGAAGTGGGCCTGTTCCGCTTTGACTGCTGGTGTTGGTCCCTGCAATTTGTAGAACCATTTGGCACCATCCTGCACGACAGTTGCGACGAAGATCGACTGATCTGGTCCTTCCAGAAAGGTCAGCTTTCCTGGTTGACCATCGACTTTGACTTCTTCTAGACTTGCTTCAAGTTCTGAGGATTTGATCGGGTCAAGTTTGACTTGCCCGCGCCAGCGATTGATGTTTGGCAGAAGATCACCACCACCACCTAACCGGGTCACACTGATTTTCGATGTGCCAGCTTCATGGTCAACGGCAAGTGAAACGAGACTAATGGAACTCCCAGTGCTTTCGCGCCAACCTTCCGGGAGGTCATAGGCAACCTTGCTACTCTTCTGAGGACTTATTGCCGGAGCGCTAGAAGGTGCTGTCGCCATTGCTGCGTTGCCAGTGAGTGAGTCTTTGGAAACCATTGCGACAAGCATTTTGGTCTCACCCATTTTCTCACTGGTCCCTTCAAGGTGAACGAGCGTGATAAATTGCCCTTGTTTCGTCGGAATCGAAATGATCTCTGCGGATTCTGTTGCCTCTTCAAGCCAGTTCGCAGATGTCGCAGGGCTCAAACCGAGTTGTCGACGCCATCTGTCGACATTGCTCTTCAGGTAGCTCTTGGAATCGCTCGCTGGAGCAGGCAGAGGCATGACCGTTAAAGCCGCTTCGTTTTCGTTTTGCGTCACTTCAATTGTCTGGTACACCGGAGCGGGACCATTCTTCGTCTTCCAGCCAGTCGGCAAGTCATAGGCAGGAACTCCTGGAGAGAAATCTGCATCGATGATCATCTTCGCAAATTTGTTGCTGTACTCCGAGAAGAGTTCAGATTTCGTAGTCAATTTAAAAAACCAAATCTGGTTTCCTGCTGATAATGCCGCTTGAGACGCTGCTGGAGCGGAAGATTCTTCTTTAGCAACCCGATATTGGCGGATTTTGTCTTCCTGACTGCATGAAACGAAGAGCATGCAAAGGAGAAGCGGGATGAAGCGTTTGTTTGCTATAGGGAATCGCTGGATCATAAGTTCAGGCTATTTGCGTAACTGTTGAAGACGCAATGGTTTTCAAAGATTACAAGCGAAGAGTGACAGTGCCGGTTTCCGAGGTTGGGGGATTAAGAACCGGGCGTGGACCATGAGGAATTATAGTCGTCTCGATTCTGGAAAGTACACGTGAGTGATCAAGAATTCGCGATCCATATCGCATTCTCAACAACAGCAATCAGTCTGAGACAACCTTTTCCTGTCTCGTTGACCGTCATTGACCGAACAACCGGACTCTTTGATCGAATCAACCTTCAATTCCGGACAATCGATGCTACCTGCTGCCGGATTGTGTCGATTTGAGGATTAGGAATGCGCATCTTCAGTGATGAATCATTCCTGTCACACCAGACAATGGATCAACCAAACTGGATGGATTCGATAATGAGTCGTTCTGAAAATCACTCCCGACGTCAATTTTTGACGAGTTCTGCTGCCGTGACTCTTTCTCTTGGGGCAGGTGTTTTCGTTGGGAATTCACTCTTCGCTGATCCGACGCAACTCGCTTCGAGAGTTGATAATGCGCCAGAATCGCATCCTTTGATTCCAGCGCTTCAAATGGGCACGGCCGCACTCAAGGCTCTCGACGAGGTGAAAGACTACACAGCCACGTTCACGAAACGGGAAATGATTGGTCAAAAGCTTGTTGACTCAAAAATGGAAATGAAGTTCCGGCACAAGCCATTTAGCGTGTATTTGAAATTCATCAAACCAGTCGCAGGACGTGAAGTTTTGTATGTCGAGGGGCAAAACGACAGCAAAATCAAGGCTCACGATGTTGGTTTTGCTGGTTTGGCAGGGACTTTGACTCTCGATGTCGATGGAAGTTTTGCAATGGCGGACAACCGGCACCCCATCACAATGATCGGGATGCAGATGATGGTTTCAGAGATTCTCGAACAATGGTTAAAAGAAACCAAAATGTCGGACATGACAGTCAATTTCTACCCGAAAGCTCGGATCGGAACGGTTTCCTGCAAAGCGATTGAGACCTCACACCGCAAGCAGGTTTCCGGTGCAAAGCATTCGATGACAAGACTTTACGTGGAGAGTAGCACTGGTCTTCCGATTCGAGTCCAGCAGTTCGATTTCCCTTCGAAGAACAAGAAGAAACCTGTGTTGGTCGAAGATTACCTGTACAGCGACGTGAAGACGAACGTCGATTTGAAAGACTCGGATTTCAGTACAAGCAACTCCAGTTATCGATTTTAGAGGAAGTTGTCTTTTCGATTGATATTATGGAAAGAACAATGAACCTGATATGACAAAACAGGTTACGCAACCCACGTGGTCGCGTAACCTGTTTTCATTCACAAGCAGTTCTGGAGCGTCGAACAACAGCACAGGGAGGTTTTACTCTTCCTCTTCCTCCGGTGCTGGAGCGACCTCAGTAATTGTTTCTTTGATCGGTTGGATGAAGTAAAGTCTCTTAGCGCTGCGTTTCTGCAATGCTGCCAGTTTTTCTTCCGCTTTCTCTCTTTCGTCGTAAGCAAACCGACCTTCTTCCTTGAGAGTTCCGCTGAAAACTCCCCAGTAGATTTTTTTGCGCTCGATCGTCTTCGTTTTTCGCTTTCGAGTCGTCTTGGCCTTTTTGCGTGTGGCCTTCTTCTTGGTTGCCGTCTTTTTCTTGGTCGTTTTGCTACCAAGTTTTTCAGCGGCTTCCGCTTCGAGTCGTTTTCTGAGGATGCGAGATGCCATGCCGGTTCCCAGTTAGGCAATGTCAATGATCGTTACGAACCTAGATAGATCACTTCCGCCGTGATACCTGAGATTCACTCACAACGACAAGCAGAAATGTCTGCAATTGAAGTGTAAGATGGGGTCCGCAAAGTTGGTGAACTTTTCCGAGCTGCGTAGTGTCCCAATTTTTACTCAGAAGTCAAACGAATGCGAAAAGGACCGTAGGATCGTTTGACCTCTCGGATTTGAGCCAGGTCAACAGGCATCATGTCAAAGTTGCGATAATTTCGAGGAGTCGTGACCAGCAAATTGATGAAACGTTGCTATTCGGCCTGCAAAAAGTTGAAAACGACAGGCAACTTCACAAAAGTTTACCACGTACATTGACGATTGAAAAAGGTCGATCTAAACTCCCGGCTTAGCGAGGGGCCGTAGCTCAATTGGTTAGAGTATCGGACTGTCGATCCGAAGGTTGCGGGTTCGAGTCCCGTCGGCCTCGCTTGAAACGCCTGCTGTTCATTTGGACAGTTGGCGTTTTTTTGTGACAAGTGCAGTGTCAGTCGTGTTTTGATGGATCATAAAGTTTGATGAGCACGACAACGGAGTGCGGTTTTCGTGTTGACTACCCATCATTTGAAGCCTGACAAGGCACGAGTCATAAAGTGACACGTATGCATTGTGTGTTTTGCCGTACACTTCAAGTGTACGATAAACCTGCTATCAAGTTTGCCACGCTTTTCAAATAGAATTGAACATCTCGGTACTAACTCGGCTTCACACCGATGGTTTCTTCGATCTTTCATTCACTGTTAATGCCTGACCTTTTACAGATGATTCTGGAGAAGGACAGGCTCGGAATGCGCGAGTTCTGCGAGGCACTCTTCCCTGGTGTTGTCGCTGAAATGCTCGAAGATCTTGAACCAGCGCAAGCTTGGGAAGTTTTGCAGTCAGCTTCAGCCACTGATCAAGCTGAGGTCTTCCCGTTCTTTTCGATTCACTTTCAAATTGAATTGGTGGATTTGATTGGGCGGCAGCCGCTCTCGCAAATCGTTGAGAATATGTCGCCTGATGACCGGGTCGATTTGCTCGAGCGGATGGACCCAGAGCATGTCGAAAGTGTTCTTCGTCTGGTGGCTCAGGCAGAACGAAGCGATATCCGCAAACTGCTCTCTTATCCGGAGGACAGCGCAGGCTCGATCATGACGACCGAGTATGCCTCATTGCCTGTGGGAATCACTGTTCAAGAGGCACTCGAACGCTTGCGAGTTCAGGCTCCCAGTCGAGAGACCATCTATTATATTTACATCACTGATAAAGGGCGGCATCTCCTCGGTTTTGTAACATTGCGGAAATTGATCCTTGAAAAACTGACGAGCCAACTCGACAACATCATTCAGCGGGATGTGATTTCAGTCCGTGTTGACGACGACCAGGAATTTGTCGCCAATGAAATCGCACGATACGACTTCATTGCGATCCCTGTTGTCGACAATCAAAACCGATTGGTTGGAATCGTCACACACGATGATGCTGCCGATGTCATGCAGGAGGAAGCAACGGAAGATGCCCATCTTGCTGGTGCTGTGCAGCCGCTTGAAGATGGCTACGTCGCGACTCCTTTTTTCGAACTCGCCTGGAAGCGTGGTGGGTGGCTGGTGATCTTGCTCGGTGCGGCGTCTGTGACTGCGCAACTGCTCAATTTTTTGAAAACTGATAACACCGCAGTCTGGA
>JAJDEL010000953.1 GCA_029259835.1 Planctomicrobium sp.
ATCAAAGAATCGTTGAAGTTCATTGAGACGCTCCCCAAGCCTACTCCGTTGAAATAGTTGGTTGCCGGAGACCAACTTGAGTGGAACAGCCGAACTCTTTTATCAAAGCTTCACTCTTTCGTTTCTTCCTTGACTTCTTCAACTTTGAGTTTGGGAGCCTTTTTCTCTAATTTCAACACGGGTTTCACCGGAACGCTCTTATTCAGTTGTTTTGGTTTGACATCCAGTGCCGGCTTACTCGCTGGTTTTTGCTGCTTCAAGACCTTGGGTTGTGGCTGCCTGATTTTGGGAGTTTGCGGAGGCTTTAATTGCGGAGCCAACCGTAGCCTGATTCCTGGCTGAACTTGTGGGCGCGGTTGCGCAGGTATGTAATTCCTTTGCACTGGGACAGGTTTGCGAAGTTGAGCGACTTCGCCGCGCAGGCGTTCGACTTCGCCTTTCAGCTGATGAATCGCCTCTTGCATTTCCTCCAGCTTGTGTATCACTTCATGGTGGGCGTGCTCCATTTCTTCGCCGTGGTGTTCGTGATGCCCGTGTTCATGTTCTGCTTCACGATGTCGCTGGAATTCACGTTCTTTTTCTTCTGCGAGTCGGTGGAAATCTCGCGCCTCATTATGAAAACCGGCGGCTTCCAGGTTTTCGGCAGCCTGATGCAGGTGATGGATCTTTTGTTCTTCTGCTTGCTCAGGTTGATGAGTTTCGGAACGGTGACGTTGTGAGATTTCAAGAGCAAGGCGCGTCTTTTCTTCCTGTAATTCATTTGCTTCATCAATTTTACCGTTGCGACGGAGTTCCATAGACTCGCGTGAAAGCTGCATGATGCGTTCCATCATTTCGCGTTGCACAGTTGTGGGGACACGCCGCCTGGATTCACGCCCATCCGGTGCTCTTTCGGTACGTTCGCGGTTTTGTTCTGCGTACTCTCGCATCATCTCACTAACTTCTTGCTGCAATTCCTTGGCTTCGTCCGGTTTTCCATCCCTTCTTAGTTCTGAGGTTCTTTTGAGCAGAATGCCTATGCGCTCTCGGAGTTCTGTAGATTCGTCTGCTCGAACAGAAGAAAAAGGAACAACAAGCATGGTTGCCATGACAGCAAGAGCGAATCCACGAGTGGCAAACGACATCACAATCTCCTAGAGGTGAAGAAGGTCTAAATTCAAGTGGAATGAGTTTAACCCGTTTCTGAGGAGGAAGCGATAGCCATTTGAGTGTGAGAACGTTTTCGCACAGGAAATCGACTTGTCATTTTCGACAAAAGGTATGAAGATATGTGTGGAAGATTTTGTCATTCCTTCCAAACACAAAAGAACCGTCCCGCCTCAATTGACACATTTCTGGTGATGTCTATGCCCCGTACTCTCCTGCTGACCTGTTTTTCCGTTCTCTGCTGCTTGCCGCAAGCACTCAGTGCTCAGGATAAGTATGGCGAGATCATCAAGGCGGATGGTCCTGTCGGCTGGTGGCGGTTTGAGAAACTTGACGACGGCATTCTTGCAAACGAAATCGGAGAGAAACTTTCTGCCCGAGCGCACGGCAAACCCAAAATGCAGCAAGCTGGTGCCCGTCCTTCGGACTATCCTGACTTTAGCCCGAAGAATCAGGCTGTTCGCATCGACTCCGGGAAGAATTACTTCGTTGTCAAAGATCCCGGCGACGATAGTGCTCTTGATTTCAAAGTTGGGGACGGCATTACGCTTGAAGCCTGGGTGAAAATCGATTCCGCATTGAAGAGCGGGTATCCCTACATCATCGGGAAAGGTCGAACGCACAACCCAGGAACAAATCACAACAACCAAAGTTATGCCTTGAGACTCGCAACCGCAGGTGGAAAGTCGGCACTGAGTTTCTTCTTTGTCGATGAGACTGGAGCCACGCAAAGCATTCAAGCTGCTGGGCATCGCTGGACGAGTAAAGAATCTGTCCCGGAGGATGGTTACTGGCATCATGTTGCAGTGACGTACACGTTCGGTGAGGAAAAAAGCCTGCACGGGTACATTGATGGCAAGCCGATCACCGGGAAATGGGATATGGCAGGCGCGACAACGGCTGCTCCGATTACCGATAACGACGAACTCTGGATCGGCTCTTCGATGAACGGAGGTGCAACGCTAGGGGCGTCGCTGGATGAAGTTGCGATTTACCGTAAGGCATTGAGTGCCGAGGCGATCAAGAAACACGCGAACGTCGACATCAAAATCGAACTCTTTACGTTCGATGAAGTGAAAGATGCTCCGGATGATCATGTCCGCGTTGAAATTCTCGAAAAAATTTCCGCCGCGCGCAAGTGGACGTTTCGCGTTGGCGAACTAGAGCCACTCTTCGAAACAGACCAGTTCGCCTTGAACCGACTGCCGCACAAATACAATGAGAAAGGATTAATCATAGACCGACCGATCCCGATCATGTTGCACCTGAGCAGCACGATTGATTTCGAAGGTGGTGATTACGAATTCATCCTCCGCTCACTCGATGCTTCGCGTCTTTATATTGATGGTAAACTCGTTGCGGAAACCGGGTTCATCGATCTCCGTTCGGATGCCCACCAGGAGTATTACAATCTTCCGGACTATGGTGACGAACTCCTCTCCCTTGCAGCCGGGCAGCTTGAAGATCTCAAGCCACTGCAACTTACGAAGGGCAAGCATGTCGTTTCGCTATATCGCCTCATCGGTAATAAAGGGCGAGGGGATTACCTCGGTGAAATGACGGTCGGTTTTTCCAGGGCAGGTGAGGCGTTCCAGTTTCTGGCACCGAAACAAACTCTTGACTATACCGATGCTGGTTGGCTCACATTCCTGGAACAGGATCGGTTACGGTTACTAAATTGGAACCAGCAACAGCGTTTCGCAAAGAGTCAGGAAGAGCGCGACTACTGGCAGCAACGACATGACTGGGCGAAAAGCCAGGCCGGACCGCCGGTAGCAGTTCCGGAGATTCCTGAAAAATATACTGCGAACAATGAGATCGACAATTTCATTCTGGCTGGCCTTGAGCAAAATCAACTTACTCCAACCGGAGAGATTTCAGACTGGGAGTTCCTGCGGCGAGTGACCCTCGACACGATTGGGACGATTCCATCTGCGGAATTGATTGAAGAATTCTTCAACCAATCTAAAGAGACGCGGCGGTCTGCGATCATCGACAAACTTCTCGATCACCCAGACTGGGCTGATCACTGGGTCGGTTATTGGCAAGACGCACTGGCAGAAAACCCTGGATTAACGAAACCGGAACTGAACAATTCCGGACCGTTTCGCTGGTACTTGCATGAAGCATTTCTGGATAACAAACCGTTTGACCGATTCGTCACGGAACTTGCCGAAATGGAGGGAAGTGCGGCATTAGGGGGGCCTGCTGGGTTTGGAATTGCGACTTCAAATGATGTCCCGATGGCGGCGAAAGCTCATATTATCGGCACAGCGTTTCTGGCGGTCGAAATGAAGTGCGCCCGGTGTCACGATGCCCCTTATCATGATGTCTTGCAACAAGATCTATTCAGTATGGCAGCGCTCTTGAATCGCGGACCGCAAAAAATCCCTGGTAGTAGTTCAATTCCACTCAGCCCGGAGGAAGTTGAAAAC
>JAJDEL010000954.1 GCA_029259835.1 Planctomicrobium sp.
GAGCCGCCCAGCCTTCTCCCCTCAAAGGAAAACGACTCGGAAGTGACTCGCATAGGTCGTGTTCGCTTTCGCGGACAGCGGCGGCAATTCGGTATGCGGTGCGACGACCTGCGTCGGCACTTGTTTGTTTGCGGTCGGACGGGAACGGGAAAGAGTACGCTGATTCGCTCGATGGCTTTGGATGCCATCGAATCCGGAAAGAACGTCTTCGTCGTCGATCCGCATGGCGATCTTGTGGAGTCGATCATCGACTCGATTCCGCGAAGTCGCACGAATGACGTGATCTACTTCAATGCCGCCGATCGGGATTATCCGGTCGCGTTTAACCCGCTCGATTGTCCCGATGAATCGCAACGCCCGCTGGTTGCCGATGGACTGGTTCTCTCACTCAAGAAATTGTACGGAGACAGTTGGGGACCGCGACTGGAGCAGATACTCCGGAACAGCGTGCTGGCCTTGCTGGAAAGCGAAGACGCGACACTACTTTCCATTCGCCAGATTCTGATCAGCAAGTCGTTTCGTATGCGGATCGTGACATCAGTCGATGATCCGGTTGTCCGCAGTTTCTGGTTCGATACGTTCGACAAATGGAACGATCGATTCCAAACCGAAGCGGTCAGCCCCGTGCTCAACAAGCTGGATGCCTTCCTTGCCAATCGAATCGCACGAAACATCACCTGCCAGCCGCAATCGACGATCCGACTCCGAGCGATCCTCGACAACCCGCGTTCGATTTTTCTTTGTAACCTCAGCAAGGGACTCGTCGGCGAACAGACCAGCACGCTACTCGGCGCGTTTCTGGTTTCGTCGCTTCAGAATGCCGCATTAAGTCGGGCGGACATCCCCGAGGAAGAACGCAGCGACGTTCAAGTCTACATCGACGAGTTCCAGTCGTTCGTCAGCGATGGCAACAGCAGCTTTGCCACGCTGCTTTCCGAGAGTCGCAAATACCGTGTTGCATTCGCAGCACTTGCGACCCAGTTTCTCGACCAGATCGATGACGCAACGCTGTCTGCCGTGCTTGGCAACTGCGGTTCGGCGATCGTCTTTCGATCGGGTGTCCGCGATGCCGAGACATTGGCCGAGCACCTTGGTGGCGTCACCGCCGATGACATCGTGAACCTGCCGAACTTCACCGCCTATGCCAAGTTGCTCCTGAATGGCGAACCGACGCACAAACCGTTTTCAATGACCGTGAATCCGTATCAGCCCAAACATCGAGAGAGGGGAGTCGTGGTTCGCGAAGTCTCGCGAAAGAAATACGGCGGTCCGATCGTCAAAGCCGAAGCCAGTTTGAATGCTCGGCTTCGCTGACTTCAAAAGGCGGCGGCAGGGTTTCCTGCCGCCTGATGAGTGAATCGACCCTTCCTAGCTCGATTCGGCTTCGTGTTGCTCAACATGATGCTGAGCCAGTTGCAGAACGCGGATCGCGGCGGGCAGATCGGCGAGACCGAACGACGTGGCGGACTTCCATGAGTCACCATCGCGGTATCTCCGTTGCAGATTGACATTCCGCAGGGTTCGCTTTCCACCCTCGCCATCGACTTCGTTGACGAACACGGACGCGGACACCAGTCCGATCCGGAATGTCTTTTCGGGCGTTTTTGACGCCATGACATACTCCTGTTTTCTTGAAGGAACACGGATTCACTCGGTCTGACAGAGAGTCAGACGCTCAGAGTGTCACGTGCCCGACAAAAGCGCAACTCGTTGTCGGAGTTGTTTGGATGCACGTATGGCGCAATCGACCCGGCTGTGGCACGCTGCTACCGATGGCAAGCGATTCCGATGACATCGAGTATCTGGCGAAGGTGTTCCTCTCCGGCTTCACGATCCGTCCACAAGCTAAAAGAAGCGACGTCTGGCAGGCGGTTGAAACGGAAATGAAATCGATCATGCGGACACTCGACGACGAAGACGCTCTGGCCTTCGAGCGAACAATCAAGAATATGATCGTCGACCAGTTTGATGAATGAGCGGTAGATTCAGCCAGTTTGTTTGACGCCTCGCAAACACTCTGGCAGGCTCAGCGTCTGATGGCCAAAGAAGGCGAACCACCGGCAACAACAGAATTCGAGGAATTGCGGCATGAAGTCGCCGAACTCAAGGAGGTCGTCCGCGTTTTGATCGATTCCATCGACGAAGTTCGAGACGAGCTTCAATGGCTCGCTCGCAACGGCCTGCCGACCGGCGACCCGTTGCCCACGAGTCCCGTTCTGAAACAAATGGCCGCCGATCCCTGTGCGGATGATTGGGGAGACCGGCTGGTAATTGAACGTGGCGACACAGTCGTACCAGCGGAACGCGAAACCGAACCGACCAACTCAACGCCAGAATTGCCTGAACTTCCGGAATCCGGAAAGCTGTTTTGATTCCTTCCCACCACCCACTTGTCCAAAGAATCGTTTCTCCATTCCGATACCAAATCATTGTTCGATCAGCTTGAGACGGTTTCTCAGCGAGCGGGGATCAGTCGCGGTCAGGCATTCGAGGATTTCCTGCACGTCTCCGTCTGTGCTTTGGGCAACCCGCTGATGGAAGAGGAGTATTTGCAGACGATTGAGCGGCACAAAAAGGGAAACAAGGGGAAACGCAGCGTCGATACGCTCGCGCAGATGTTTGGCAACCTCGTGAAGATTGTGAATGAAACACGAGACGACATTCTGGGCGACTTATTTCAGGGAGCCATCACCTACGGTGAACGGGGCCAGTTCATGACGCCCGATCCAATTTGCCGAATGATGGCCGCGATGAACCTACCCGAAGAGAAGACCGACTTGGATGGCCGACGTAGCGTCAACGATCCCTGTTGTGGATCGGGCCGCATGTTACTTGCCGCCGCCGAGATTC
>JAJDEL010000955.1 GCA_029259835.1 Planctomicrobium sp.
GAGAGACAGTGCGAATTGAGAACCGATTACGCTATGACGAACTGGAACCCAAAGTGAGAATTTCAACTGATGCTTTCCAATCCCTTTGATCATCCAGAAGATTCCTTCTTCTCCATTCCTGGAATAAAAGTCTGGGGCTTCTTCACCGGGACCGATGTAATCACGAGCCCAAATATGAGCTTGATCGAATCGCAGAGGAACACGATGCCATCCATTTTCACTGTCTCGATTCACAACAATTTCAACCGCAGCATCAATCTTAACTCGGTCACCAACAACTTCGGCGTCAAGTGCAACGCTTGCGAGAAAAAAGTTTGAGATCAACGCCTCTTGCTCATTCTCCTTTGCAGTAGGTTTTTGAGGCGGAGATTTTTTGGCTGACTCACGTTCCGTATCTTGAGCTTTCGTTGGAGTCTGAGCATCCACGGTCTGAACGGGAAAAAAGAGACACAAGGCAACCAACAACGCATTCAGAGCGGAGTACGACCAGCAATAGCAGGGTCGCCTGCGAAGAGAGAGCAGTTTTGAATTGAAGTGATGTTTCACGAGACCTTCACTTCTCTCCACCAGAAGGTGATGATACGTCCCAGGGTCTTTCCTGGAGCATTCATGATTCTGCGAGAAGTTCCACTGTATGCTGACATCATACGCTTGTAGCGAGTTCTCCTCCAAGTGGCTCTGCAAAATTTGCCAATCTTTCAAAGACCGTTGTGCAAAAAATCATTCGTGACGGTGACCTGATCATTCAATATCTTGGAGTCGTTCCGATAGTTCCGAGTGTAGCGATGTTCCGTTTGTTGACAGCAAATTAGGGACATGAACTGAGAATTGTTCACCTTCACAAGTCGTCACCTTTCCGCCACCCTCGCGGACAATCAGTATTCCGGCAGCCATGTCCCATGGCATCAAGCTTGTCGACCAAAACGCATCAATTCTGCCGGACGCTACTGAACACAAATTTAACGCTGCAGAGCCTGTTCTTTGGACCGTTTGAGCGACTTCCAATACGTCGAGGAATCTGCGAACAGCGGGATTGTCGCGGTCAGTTCTGATCGGCAGACTCGCCATGCACATCGCTTCTGAAAGCTCGTCAGCCGCGGAAACCTCTATACGATGGTCATTGAGTTTGGCACCTTCTCCAGCGATGGCTGTGAACATTTCGTCTCGATTAGGGTCGAAAATGACTCCGACAATCATCTCGCCGTCACACTCAAGTCCAATGGAAACAGCATAATACGGAAAATGATGGACGTAGTTCGAGGTTCCGTCGAGAGGGTCAATGATCCACCGGTACGGGGAGTTCCCCTCCTCACGAAGCAACCCTTCTTCGCCGAGAAAACGATGATCAGCGTATTTTGAGTGAATATGCTCAAAAATAGCCTTTTCCGAAGCTAAATCCGCTTCAGTCACCAGATTTGCCGGGCTTTTCTCTCGAGAAGTGAAGCGTCCTGCCCAATCTTGGAGGATATCGCCCCCGATTCGAGCCGCTTCTTGAGCGACACCTAACAGCTCCGTTCGGTCCATTTCAGCGTCCATTGCCTTGGTGTTTTTCCAAAAATCATGCTCAGCGATGATTTTCAGTGCGGATTAGTCACCCGATTCTATGGATGACGGAAGAATTATGTTCTCTATCAATTTTTTGGAAACATTCCCCATCGCTCGGGCGTCGACTATCATAGTAAGGGTGAATTTCTGGAGACAGCCACAATTGATAGGTCTTTCAGAATTCACAACATGGATGGAAACGACTCCTTTTCCTTTTACGAGTCAGAGTCGATGGCAGTCGCCGAACCGAAATCCCCAAAAACATCTTCTTCAACTTCAACGTCGTCAAAATACGTTGACTTTGACGAATTTATCGATTTTCAGCTCAAAAAGACACGCACAGGAATTCATCACACAGATGTTCTCTCCTCCTTCGTCGTCTTGGCTGTTTTTCTACTCGGTTACATTCTTGCCTTCACGATCTTTGATCACTGGATCATCTCCGGTGGGTTGAGCGACTTCACCCGAACCGTTCTTCTTGGCATTGTGGTTTTCTGCTCTGTCACTTGGACTGTTATGAAAATTGCGATGCCGTTGTATCGCGAGATCAACATTCTCTACGCCGCGCGTGAAATTGAGGAAGCTTATCCGGAGCTCAACAGCACTCTCATCTCCTGGGTGCAGTTGAGAGATGAAGGTCGCGAAGTCCCTCTCGACATTTTGAAAGCGCTCGAAAAGAGAACTGCGCTCGATATTAAAAAAGCAGACGTCGATCAGGCTGTCGACCGCCGTTTGCTGATGCGAAGTTCGTATGTACTTCTAGGAATCGTGGTGGCGATGTGTCTTTACACCGTCTTCTCACCGAAGAAATTATCGAACTCGGTCTGGCGAGCTTTGTTCCCTGTTTCAGCCGTGGCTGCTTCAACCAAGACGGAAATACTTGAGATCGTTCCTGGCGACTACGAAGTCCTGGCACACGATCAACTCGACGTGACAGTCGACCTGGGCGGGGTTATCCCTGAAGAAGTCAATCTTCTGTTTACGACATCAGACAAACGTTTCGTTGATGAACCCATCGTCATGCGAAACACCGGTGAAGGGCTGCCTCGATTTCGAGCCCGTCTCACCGGTGCAAACGGTGAGGGACTGCTCAAGGACTTGACGTATCGGATTCAAGCTGGTGATGTTTCTTCTACCAACTATCACGTTCACGTCAAACAACCTCCCTCAGCGACGGTCACAACGATCTCTTATGACTACCCTGATTACATGCTTCTTGACGACAAAGTCCAACAAGGTAGCACTATCGATGGTTGGGAAGGAACATTCGTTACTGTACGAGCAAAGACGAATATGCCGATCACTTCAGCGCAACTTTATCGGTCTGATAATGATGTTGCCGAAGAGACCGTTGACGTCATTGAAATGGTGAAAACAGCGCCAGATGAAATCGAAGCACGCTGGCGATTGAAATTCCGAGAGGACGGTACGTTTGCGAATTATTACTTCATCCAAGTTGAGAATGAAGCGAAGGCGAATGACCCTCAACCAACAATTCATCGACTTAAGGTTCGCCCGGATCTGAATCCTGAAATTACGATTCTGTATCCAATTGAAGATCTCGAAGTTCCGGCGAATGCTGTTGTTCCAATTGCGTTTGAAGCACGCGATCCCGATTTTCTACTCCGCCGCGTCGTTCTGAAAATGGAGCGTGATGGTGA
Organism: Planctomicrobium sp.; assembly: GCA_029259835.1. GTDB lineage: Bacteria > Planctomycetota > Planctomycetia > Planctomycetales > Planctomycetaceae > Thalassoglobus. The sequence continues at coordinate 3,207 of JAJDEL010000955.1, forward strand.
GTTGCTAGCCAATGTTCCTAGGTTGTTTGAAGGCCCCGAAACTCCTGAAGTTCGCTCAAAGTTCCGGCTTGACTTGAGTCCTCTGAACTTGAAACCAGGGGATCAGCTGAAGTTCTTTTTAGAAGCAGAAGATAACTTCGAGCCCTTCGACAACTTACCAAAGCATGTGACTCGTAGTTCGAAGATGATCATCAACATCATCGAGCCTGTTACCGAAGAAAAGGCCGAAGAGTTCACCGAACAACAGGAAGAAAATCTCAGCGATCAACTCAACGAGTCCGATTCAGACCAACAACACACTCAGGATCAGAAACAGAACCCTGATCAAAAACAGCAACCCGATGACGAGACAGAGTCCAAATCGGACCAGCAAAATCCAAATCAACAGCCGGAGCCGCAAGAGTCAAAGGGTGGTCAAGATGACTCACCCTCAAATCAGGAGCAGATGACGAACGAAGAGAAGAGACAGCAATCCCGAAATTCCGACGACTCCTCTCAACAGAACAAGCCCAACGGAAAGTCAGAGATGGGCGAGGGAGAATCCTCTGACCAAAAGAACAGTGATCCGAATCAGCCCTCGTCACCAGAATCACAAAACTCTGATGATTCTCCACAGAACGGTACCGATTCTCCAAACCCTGATACCAAGGGGAACTCGCAATCAAACGAGTCAGATGGCGAAGCATCGTCGGAAAAGGGGAATCAGTCAGATCAGAAGCAAACGCAGCGCAGGTCCGATAAAGCCGAAGACGATGAGGCTTTGAAAAAACTCATTGAGTGGGAGAAAGAGAACCGAAAGCCAGGCGACTCTGCTGAGCAGGATCCTTCTGATGAAAACGCGGATCAGCGACCGCGCCAGGAGACCGAAGATAAAACTCAACGCAACTCTGATCCCTCACAAGCTGATAGTTCTTCTGAGCGGTCGGACGAGAAGATGAATTCTGATGAGACAAAGACCGCAGCAGAGGATTCCGCAACCGATCCTTCTGCGGACCCGATGAATGACCCAGGGAATAAGACGGATCAAAATTCAGATTCAGAGAGTGGTGAAAAAACTCCACCGAAGGGATCTGAGGGCGCGGAGACAAAACCCAAGCAAGAACTAAACTCACCTGGTGGGGAGAAGTCTGAGTCTCCAACTCAAAAATCTTCACAAGGACCAAAACCAAGCGAAAACGAAGCAACGAATAACAAACCATCACCTAATAAGATGGAAAACCACAATTCCGCAGAAAACAAAGATCAACCGAAACCTGGTGAGTCAAAACCTGGTGAATCGAAACCGGGTGAGTCGAAACCGGGTGAGTCGAAACCTGGTGAATCGAAACCTGGTGAATCGAAACCTGGTGAATCGAAACCTGGTGAATCGAAACCTGGTGAATCGAAACCTGGTGAATCGAAACCTGGTGAATCGAAACCGGGTGAATCGAAACCGGGTGAATCGAAACCTGGTGAATCGAAACCTGGTGAATCGAAACCTGGTGAATCGAAACCTGGTGAATCGAAACCTGGTGAATCGAAACCTGGTGAATCGAAACCTGGTGAATCGAAAC
>JAJDEL010000097.1 GCA_029259835.1 Planctomicrobium sp.
GGCGAACAGCCCTGTCTATTCGCCCAGACGGACGATATCGAATCTGCACCAAGCCGTAGTTCGACTTGGCTTTCATGAGTGCAAACACTTGATTATGTCTTCGTGCGTCGCGACTTTGACGAAGAAGCTGGACTTTCAGGAGGAATGGATTCGCGATTTATTGTGGCGACACAGTTTGTATACCGGGACGATCGCTCATCACATCAATCGAACTTTCAATTGTGGATTTCGTGGTGAGGAATTTACGGCAGGGTTACTACACGATTTTGGGAGGACTTTGTTTGCATCTTTGTTCCCGGAGGAATTTCTTTCCATTGATCCGCTGACATTTGAAGAACGTGATGATCCAACTTTGCATGAATCACAGGGACTCGGAATCTCGCATGTCGAATTCGCAGAATTGTATGGCCAACAGAGTCAACTTCCTGATGAACTCACAGCTGTCATGCGCTGGCATCACGCACCGCACGAGGCATCATCGAGTCGCAAACTTGTTGCACTCATTGCTGTTGCCGATGACATGGCGAATCACCTTCAATGCCACGGTGACGCGATAGAATATGATGCAATGAGTAATCCATTCTTGAAGACGTTCTCCGAGAGCGGAGGCGTTGAGAGTTCTTCTCGATTCGCCGAATTCGCTGAAACAATCATCGAAGAAGCCGCGAGCGATATGCACAGCTCGAACGCTTTGTAATTCAAAAAAAAATACGGGAGACAAAAATGGTTTGGTCGAATCGCGTGCGGGTCGTGTTTGCTGATGATGGTGCTTTGATGCGGCATCTGTTTCAGGAAACATTTGAATCGAATCCAAGACTAGAACTCGTGGGTTTCGCAAAAACAGCTCAGGAAGCACTCGACCTGCACCGCGCCCGGCATCCGCATATTATTTTGGTCGATGAATCTCTTTTGGGAGTTGCTGGAAGCGACATCATTCGGGAGTTGCGAGAGCAAGATAGCGACACTGCGATTATTGGAATCGTCTCTTCAAACGCACATGGCCGCGAGGAAGGGAATGAAATGGTGATTCAAGGAGCAAATTCATATGTCGAGAAACCGTCTCCGACCGGTCACCCTGCTGAAGCAATTAAGGTGTACGAGGAAGCAATTCTCCCGGAACTGATTGCCTGGGGCGAGCAAGTGAAATACACCTCGAACTCGTAAGAGACTATGGGAACAGAGCTTCTGCCAAGGTCATGTAAAGACTGTAGACTACAAATAAAAATCAAGGTTGCACAGACTTTTTGCTTGTGCGGAATGGTGAGTTCTATTTCATGTTCCGTCAAAAGGTCTGTGCCACAGTGTTGAATTCACAAGCACTTACTTCGTCTTTAAACCTAAGCCGCGATAATCCGCGTGCATAGTGAACCCGTAGGCTTCACCGACTTTGTATTCGGGGATAAACCATTGAAAGTCCCAGGCAGGATTCCCGTTTCCGCCACCAGAGGGTGACTGAACAATGAAAATGTTGTCGCGTGTACGAAAACGCTGTGTGAATGCCAAGCCATCTCGCACGCCGTAATACTCTGGATTCGTGTAGACGTAGTGCGAACGGTTCGCGACCAACGACAGTGGAAACGTCTTTTCAACCGGCGGAAACCATTTATTCCCTTTCGGGACGTGAACAGCTTCGACTCCATGACTGGGAGTGACTGCCCGAATCTGTCGTTCTCGCCCGCCGGTGGCAGGTTCGCCGGTAAAGTGAATCGCTTTGTCTTCTGGCGCGTTGATGTAACTTGCCCAGAAGAGTCCGATGTAGCCTTGTGCGAAGCTGTCTGCACGGGGGATACATTCAAAGGTGTAATCGATTGAACCATCTTCGTTGAAGTGATAGCGACCACAGCTTTCGAGTTGAAAGTTCCCGGTTGGCGGCTGATACAGTTCCACTGTGAACTCGTCGATGATTCGCAATTCCATCGGGAATTTGCGAGGTTCAAACTTTTCTTTCAGGTTGGCAGCGGTGCCGTCGTGGATATGTTCGAAGTTGAGTCCAGCAATCGTCGGCACGAAGAGATTCGTTCCATTCTTGCGATGTTTCAGTGAAGCAACCCCGTTGTAGCCTGCCCGATGTTTGGGGAGTTCTGGAATGTCGATGGCGGCGTTATCGACAACGATCGCCGTAATATCACCAACTTTGATTGTGACATAATGCGTTTTGGAAACCTGATACTTGACACTGCTATCCGTCAGGCTTGTGATGTTGTCAGCAGCAAGTGGATGTTTTTCAGCGAACGCCTGCTGCACAAAAAACGTAAGCAGTACAAAAGTCATGAAGGTCGGTTTCACGTATTTATCTCCGAATCATCGCTGGCGGAATCGATTTGTTGTGCCGCTGAATAAAGAAAGCGTGCAAGGACCGCAATCATGATGAATACGACTGCCCCAATCAAGAAAGGGTTGTTGATGTAATCACGAAAATCTGGTGAACGTGGCGGAAAATTTGAAAGGTCACGCTCTTGCGGGACTCCCATGGTCACGAGAATTGGCTGAATTTTCTTACCGAGAGCGGCTTGTAATGCGGCCGTGTCGAGTTGGACTTTTTCGGCGTCTTGATCTCCGTAGAGCAGGCTGTATTTCTGGTTCTGCTCTGCGAAGAAGACGAGTTCTTCAAGTTGCCCAAACGCTTCAATGCCATCAATTTCAACCGGTTGGCTTTCGTGGTTTTCAATGACGATTCGAAAATGACGATGTCGGCTCTCAGGGAAACTCAACGTCAGATGTTCTTCGTTGAGTTCCCGGAAATCAAAACGACGCAGTCGAGTGCTCGCGAGTTGACGGTTCGCAACTCTGCTTCCTCTTCGAGAGACTTCATAAAGCGTTGCAGTCCGTTGGAAATTTTTTGATGATGTTGAAATCTTGAACGACGTGAGCGGTTCTCCATTCGTGAGAATCTCAACTCCAGTTTGCCCCTTTTCAGGAAAAGAGACGATCTTTTTCTGACGAACATCAAATGGATGCTCGTTGCTCACCTGAGTGAGAGTCTCAGTTTCGGTCCAAAATTCGATGCGGTCCATCCGGAACGGTCGTTTCTCAATCGTTGTGCGAGATTCGCTCGAAACTTCACCACCTTCTTGAAGCCGTTTCGTAATTTCCACCAGTTGTGACTGCTGAACACGTGTCGGATTGTCGATCACTGCCCGGAATTTTCGTGCAGACGTTTTTGGAAAACGAACACTCACTTGACGGACATCCATGAAGCGAGAGTAATCAAAGATCAACGCATCTTCGACCAACGGTGATTCTGTTCCATCTGAATTGATCGCGAACACCTGAAGACGTTGCTCGAAATTTTTCAGCGGCGTGACGATTTTCAAACCCACGGGGGCAAGATCGTTTTCTTTCAATTCGAACTCGATTTCCAATCGATTTTTCATTATCGGATTCAATCGAACATTGCTTGCGCGCCAGGTACTCTTTGATTCTCTGGTGATCTTTTTCTTCTGTTTACGTATCAGGAATGGAACCGAATCGCCGTTGATGTTTTGAATCACAAGATCATTGAGCGAACTCTGCGCCTTGTCATAAATCTCGCTATCAAGCGGCAAGACGAACATTTCTTCCTGATCAATCGAACTGGTGTCGATTGCACGAGACCACCGAAACAACGGTTGCGGTTCGGCGGCTTCACAGGGAACGATTCCGGTGGCAACGAAAACAAGAAGTATGAACTGCCAGAACCTACTCATCCGATGTCTCCACAAGTTCTGTTTCATTTTCGGTCGAGAACGATTGTTTGTGTTTCAGGTACAGGAACGAGCCACACATCACCAGAATCCCCAGCAGAATAAAAGCAACAATACGATAAATTTGATCGAGTGAATCGAGATCATTGAAGAAGACTTTGAACGCAACAATCGTAAACAAGACCAGACCGACATAGCGAGTGGGGCGTTGGCTTCTTTGAATTCCAATCAGCAGCAGAGAGAGTGCAAAGATCGACCACAAAATCGAGATCCCGCCTGAACGAAGCTCTGGAATAAAGTGATGCAGGAACGTGTTCAACTCCAGGCTCGTAAACACAAAGAGTAACACGGTTGCAAGCCATGCCATTTGTTTTCGTAAGTCAATCTCTTCTGCGCTTCCCTTGGGGAGTACACGACACGCAAAGACCAGAAAGCCGATGATCATGCCGAAATCCAATAGCCGCATCAGACCTTCGGCAGGGAGATAGTGGTCACTACTGAATCTCATCAATTCAATCAGGTTCCATGAATGGAGGTCGAAGAAGAACAACTTAATGAGTGTACCGGCGATGAAGAGATAGAGAGTAATTCGGAGGAATTCGCTCGGTTTCCGTGAAAGCTCGACGACGAGGAACAAGCACATCGCGACCCAAATCATGGTCAATACCGGCATTTGCAGTAACGGGAAGAAATCGCCGCAGACGCGATAAAATTCCAAATGCAGATAGACAAACAGCATGCTCACGCCAGCGAATAAAATGGATCGCATCGCGAAGTTGTTTTCAACCCAACCCGGGATGTCGTTTGTCTGACCGATCAAACCTTGTTCTTCATCAGGGACCGAATCCAACAGTTTGTAAGCAGCGGCGAGCGATGCAATCGGAACTCCGAACATCACCAATCGTTCTCCGAGTCTCAATAAATACGCATTCAGTTCCAGGTCAGCGAGATGTTGTCGAACATATTGACCTGGCAAATCAATGAACGTAAA
>JAJDEL010000098.1 GCA_029259835.1 Planctomicrobium sp.
CCTTTCATTGCCAGAGCGGTAAGCAACGCCGCAATGTCAACGGACGAGCATTCGCCGTCCATGATGGAACCAATCGCAGTCTGCATTTGCTCTGCATCAGCAGTTTCGTTCGTCAAGAGTCGGTCAACGATCGCTCTTATGATTTTGTGCATCATGTTTCTCGTTTCGTATGGCACAGTCGTTATGCCGTCGATAGTCTTTGGTCAAACAATTGGCTTCGATTTTGCTCCAGCGACGAACTCTCGTACCAGATCGAGATCTTTGAGTCCGGGCGAAGATTCAACACTGCTGGCGGTATCGACTCCCCACGGCTGAACTGCTCTTACGGCGTCGGCAACGTTTTCAGGAGACAACCCTCCAGCGAGAATCAGCGGCGGCCAGTTCTTAGTGTCGTATTCATCTGCAATGAGATCCCAGGGAGCGGTGTGACCGCTTCCTCCATAGGTGCCATTAACTTTTGCATCGATGAGGTACGCTCTAAGATTGACTCCTTGCCGCTTGTAGTTTTCGATTTCTTCTGGCAAAGCAGAAATGTTATCGGCATCGATTCGAATCGCTCGGATGATTGATAGATCTTCCATTTGTGCCGCGAATCCTGCGGTTTCATCACCGTGAAGTTGAACGGTTTGAATACCAGTTCGGGTTGTGATCTTGTGAATTTCTTCGAGCGAATGATTCACAAACAAGGCGATTGGTTCAACGTGAGATGGGAGTCGATCTACAATGTTTTTGGCGATTTTAGTATCAACAGAACGTTTCGATTTCGAATAGAAGTTCAACCCAATCGCGTCGACGCCACATTCACAGACTTCAAGAGCGTTCTCGACAGTTGTCAGACCGCAGACTTTAACCCACATCGTCGTTTGCCTCCGATGAAGATTCCGCGACATTTGCTTCTTGTGCAAAGTTTTCTTGCTCCAACGCAATGATTTTCAGAGTCCTCAGACGATCAAGAGTCATTGCTCCGACAGAGAGAATGACCAGCAACACCGATTCGGTGATCAAGATCAAATTTGCATTTTGGTTGACCCACCGATTCATTGGGTGGTCCTGATCACCGAATGTTGTCGCGATCACAATAAAAATCGAGATGCAAAATATCGCCCCCATGACGATTAAAGGATAAAACGTCATTCGGTCAAGGCGAGCATCTTTTGAATCATCTTTCTTCATGAACGGAGTTTAGGTGATTTCTCGTTTTTTTGAACTCTGTTTTTCGGACTGTACATGAACACAAGTGTTTTGCCTCACACTTAAAGTGTGAAGCAAAACGACAAACGCAAACAGAATCAAGTTCCGCGTTTGTTGCCGAAGAGTTCGATGTGCAATCTGGGAGAGACTTGCCAGCCACGTTTCTCAGCTTCTTCAGTCAACCAGATGAGCTTTTCCTGCAATTGATCGAATTCCGTTCCTTGCGGCATCAGGTAGATGTTTTCTGATTGGACGCTGGGAAATTCCTCTAGCCAGTTTTCGACATCAACGAGATCACATTGCTCGTCAATGACGAATTTGAGTTGGTATGCATATTCGTCAATGAGTCGTTGAATTACATCCGGGCGATGCCTGCGAGCTTCGTGCCTGGCTTCCCAGTCTGTTCCTGTTGGTGTTGAATTCGCAAGTTTCGGGCTGATTGACATCAAATCCGCTGCGACATTCCTGATGACTGTTCCTGCCGTTTCGAAAGTGATGAAATGACCGCGAGTTTTGAGTTCCTTTGAGAACGGAATCATCTCTGGGACAAGTAACGGTTCGCCACCGGTGATGACCACGTGTTCAAAATTGAATGATTCGACTTCGTCCCACAGGCTTTCCATGCTCCGCTCGACTCCTTCCGGATTCCACGATGTTTCAGGTGTGTCGCAGAATGTGCAGCGCAAGTTGCAACCAGATGTGCGCACGAAACTGCTCGGCACGCCGGTGTAGCGTCCTTCTCCCTGAATCGAGTTGAATACTTCTGATATCCACATGCGCGGGAACACGTTGTTAGGCATACTCTTTCGCCGCACACCTACAAATGTACGGATTAACGAGAATGCTGAATGCTAGTTCAATAAAGATAAATCAGTCAGAAATCAGCATTATTGGCAGTAACTGCTGATTTCGTATTTCAAGCAATGCAACTTTTGCATCACTGGGTGAATCTAAGTTCCAATCTTACAGAGAACAAACTGTCTCAGGCAGTCATTGGAAGAAAATTCAGAGGTCGAGTTTTTGTTTCACAACCTTCTCGCCAGTGGAAAAACAGGCCAAACGACTTTCACTCGAAATAGCGACCAAGTCATACGACCTTTTGGCACGCGGTCTGCATTAGTGAATCTTATCAAGTCACTCGCCCCTCTACTCCCTACTTTTCCAATCCTATCGGAAGTCACCGGCACGAAGCCAACGGCTTCCTTCCCCTTGCTTCAAATCACTGAAGTCCAATTCATCTACGGAGAGAACCATGTTAGTCGTCGCACGTAAACAACACGAATTCATTCAGATCGGTGAAGACATTATTGTCAAGGTCATCAAAACGAGTCGTGGCTCAGTGAAGATTGGAATCGACGCTCCCGGCGGTTTGCGAGTGTTGCGAGGAGAGCTTTCTTTGGAAGATCTTCCAGAGGAACTCAAACCTCAGGTGCTTCCACGAAGAGAGCATTTGAAAGCGAA
>JAJDEL010000099.1 GCA_029259835.1 Planctomicrobium sp.
TCTTGTTTTCGACGATCTGAACATCTTCATCGGTCCGATTCAGGTTCAGGCGGCGCTCGACGTCGCGCATTTGCCGCGCGACTTCTCCGAGAGATTTCTCCTTTACACCTTGCAAGTCCTGAAGCATTAACTCTCCCAGCTTTTCGTAACGAACCGGTACGCTTTCGGTCCGGTTGAGCAAAGCGTCCAGAGACTCTGCCCCATCTTCTCGAAGTAATAAGTGGTGTTCGCAGACCGAACGATAAAACAAGCAGCCTGCCGGATCGACGACATAGTTCGTGTCAATTTGCTGGAACAGTTCAACCGCTTCGTTGTATGCAGAGAGCATCGATAAATGTCGTGCGAGGAAGTACTTCACGTTGTTTCCCAGCAGGGGTTCTGATGCAGAACGCTCCGAGGTGGGTGCTACCAGTTGAAGAACTTCCGGGTGATAACGCAGGTCGCGACACTGATCGACAAGCTTGCGGACGTCTTCATCAGCGAGATAAAAAGTCTGCATCAATGCGTCGAAAAGTTCCTCTGAACTCGGCTTACTTTCAAATTGCCAGAAAGGTTCGACCGCATCTTTTGCTGGAGACTGACTGAGTCCTTTGAAGGCGAGCCAATCGTCAACTGCGGAACGAAGTTCGTCGACGGCAGGAGCGGAGTAAACGTCATCTGTCGCCATCGCAGGTGCGGACGCAAGTATCGCAGCCAACGCTGTTACAAAGAACGAGAACGTTTGAGTTCGAGTCAATCTTCTGCTCACTTATTTCTCCCGACTGAAAGGTCGTAAGTCGCTTCCTGAATCCGCTTTTGCCGCAACTCGATGTCGTCAATCAGGCTTTGCTGGTCAGAATCAACATTCGCGGAACTATCGATTTCTGAGTCCAGTTGTTGTGTAATGCGATTGATTTGCAGTTGCAGTGACCGAATCATTTTGAGTTCGGCAATCTGATCGACAAGTGCCGGATCTTGTGGTTGCGACTGTTGCTGAGGTTTTCCTTGCTGCTGTTGTTGCTCTTCCTGTTTTTTAAGTTCCTGTTGGAACGCTTCGATCATTTCCTCAAGCGTTTCCACAACCAGTGTCTCCACCAGTTGAGTCGTCTTGCCAGTATCTTGAGTTCCAAGGCGATTGACGACGACATGCATGTTTTTTTGCATCTGTTCAACCGCTTCTGGAAAGGCAACCGAGGAACCTTCTTCGCGGAGCAGATTCAAGGCTTTGCCAGCATCCAGAAGATTATCTTCCTGTTCGTTTCTGATCTCGTTGGTTTTAGATGAGTAACCTTGCTGGGCGCGCGACTCTTTGGGGATTCCGTCTAGTCTTTTTGTCTCTGAGTTGACTTGAAGTTGTCGGCGGAGCATGTTCTGGAAGCGTGCTTCTAGAAGAGTGAGATAACTTTCCTTTTCTTCCTGGCGCAGTTGCCGGAGGATTTCTTCGAGTTGCGCTTTCAACTCTTCAAGGCGAGCGACGGCAGCATCCTGATCTTTGACAGCATCGTCGTTCTTCTTATCGAGAAGATCTTCAATCGCCTTCTGCATTTGCTTGCGGGCTTCTTCAAGCTGATCACGACCAGGTGTTTTTTCGTCTTTTTGCTGCTCAGACCGTTGTTGCTGCTGTTTGGACTGCTCTCCCTGTTGAGGCTGTTGGCCCTTTTGTGATTGCTGTCCTTTTTGTGATTCCGGGCTTTGTTCTGACTGCTCACCTTGTTCGGACTTCTCTCCACCTTCTGATTGCTCACCCTCTTGTGGTTTTTGTCCGTCTTTCGGTTTTTGTTCTCCGGACTTGGATTCTCCTTCGCCGGGCTTCTTTTCGTCTCCAGACTCCGATGGTTTTTGCTCGCTACCGGAAGGTTTGTTCTCAGAGTCGCTCCCTTTTTTGTCTGAGTCCTCACCTTTATTTTGGTCGGAGTTTTGCTCGTCACCGTCAGCCTCTTTCTTTTTCTCGGCATCGCGGCGGTCGATTTTGTCTGCAAGATCTTGTGCTTTCTTGGCGACTTTTTCTTGGGAGTCTTTGAGTTGGTCAGATTTTCGCCCACGCAATGTTTCGGCCCGAACATCTTTTTGACCGGCGATGATGCGATTTGTGTCCTTCAAGAGTTCCTGAATCTGTTTCACTTCGTCAGCGAGACTCTGCCGCCCATCAAGACTTTTCAGAAGCTTGAGAATCGATGCCATTCGCACGAGCAATTCTTTCTGCCGGTCGACTGCTGGTCCGTACTGGGCGGACTTCTTTCCATTCGCGCCATCACCTGAACGTAGGAGTTCTGCGATCAATTCCATCTCAGCGAGGAGGTTCTCTTCCTGGCTTTTGCTGCGGGCGCGGTAGAGAACTTCCGCCTGTTCCGGGTCTTTGCGCCGCATTTGCTCAGCGACATCATAAAGAGATTTTTCAAAGCGTTCGTAATCGCGATAGATCTGTTTCTGAACGTTGTTGAGATCAACATCAGCCGGTTTTGCGGCAGGAGAAGTTGGAGATTCTCCGCTGGCACCGGTCGGTGATTGAGCGAAAACGCCGCTCACCGAAGCGGTCGCCATCAATGTCAACAAAAGACAGATGGTCAATTTCCGCATGTGAAGCTCCACTTTATTCTATCGTCATCTAAGACGCTTTCAGATGAATCATCCCAATTATTGGCTGGAATCAAAGAAGAAATTCTCCTGAATTCGCTTCTTTTCAGTCTCCTCAAGCTGTTTAAGTTGCTCCAGGTAGATTTTCTCACCCATTTGAATCAAATCATTAATCGTCCCGCGGTCGCGCATTTCGTCCAAAATCCGATCCATTTGAGCAATCACAGCATCGATGGCAGGCACAGTCTCGTTGATAGCATCTGTGATTCCAGTGCCTCGCTGCAAGCTCAATCGCTGTAAAGCGTAACGTTGATCGGCTACGACGAACAAGTCGTCATTCAAAACGGAAAGTGGTGCGATGACTCCGTTATCGATGCGACCGAGTTTTTCTTTCGTATCGATTCCGTTGTTAACCATTTCTTCGCGAAGGTCTCGGAAGGAGACTTCGATTGAGCGGGACTCAGTTTGGTTTTTTCTGAGTTGATGCAAACTTCGCTCGACAAACGCGGACAGATTCACAGCTTCGGTCTTCGCCGATTCTCCTTGTTCATCAAACGTCTTTGCAATCGCGGACTGCTCGCCAAGAATTTCGCGGAGGTCGCCGACCTCGGATCGAATTTGTTCAAACCGCAAGCGCAAATTGACTTCTCGATCAAAGAGACGCGCGAGCAATTCATCGTCCGTGACGACCTTGAACGAGAACATTTCCCCATGGGCAATGTGCGGACCATTCAATGTGTCTCCATCTTGTGCGTAAATCGCCAGTGTGAGTGATTCGCCTTCTTGCAGCTTCAGCGGTCTGAGGTCGAAACGCTCGACTTTCTTATCCGTTTTGTCATTGAGTGTGAATTCATTTTGTCCGCGTGGCAGAGAGCCGAGCGGGCGCGTTTGCTTACTTTCTGCGCTGCCAATTTTGAAACCGAACCAGGCGTCCGTGACGCCGTAATCATCGGCCAGCAGACCTTCTATCGGAATGCTGGCATTGCGAGTCACGAGCGCGCCGACTCCGGTTCGTCGTGTATCGATCACCGGAGCTTCGTCGACGATGCCGTTCACGGTGAGTGAGGCCGGTTCAGGACTGTAAATATCATCTTCGTCTTCCAGGAAAATTTTGAGTGCAGAGTCTGGAGGAATTGGAATTGGGAGCTCGACAAGTTCACCGAACTGCTCCCATGCCTGTTCTGCCTGAGCAGTGATGAGGAACGGTACGGTGAAGTTCATTCGATCTTCTGAGAGTAAGCTTTCTGCGGAGGCAGTTACTTCAATCGTACGAAGAATCTGATTTTCATCATCTCGTAAAATCAGAGTTGTCGATTTTGCAAGCCTGCCTGTTTCGCTGTCATTGAATCCAAATGAAAGCTGAAATCGACCGCTGCGAATGTCGACAACCCGCAGTGGTTTGTTGCACGTTCCCTGCAAGTCTATTTGAGTTTCCATCGGCAGTGAGACTTGTGTCCCGACGACGGAAACCAGTTGATCTTCCATTCCGTCCATGCCGGTGTAAGACGGGTAATCGCATTTGAGGGTCATCTGATCGACTTGTGGTGGGTCGACAATTTGAATTCGGTACGGTGTTCGGTTCACAAAATCACCACCGCGAATCCAGAGACGATGGTCGTCGACGACGCGGGAAAACGTGTGACGAAATTCCCCATCGCCGAATCGATTCATGTTCGCTCGCCCGCGTCCGGTCGTGTTCCCTTCAAAGGCGATGTACTGCACCGTGACATCTTCGGGCGAAACGGCTTCATCGTGACTTTCGACCAGCAGTTGCAGGTCGGCACCACGAGGATGTTTATAGATTCGTTTCTCGTCGAACTCTTTGATTTTCTCGCCTGGCTGGGCAATGATCTTGACCGTGAGTGCCTGTTGGCGGAACGGGTCCCAATAGTTGTCTTCGGAAAAAATGTAGGCATGAACCCATCGCTGCATCCCTGCCGCGTTTGCAACGCTAAATACTGCTAAGGTGCAAAAAAGGACGGTCGCCGTGATCGCGAGCCGCTTGAGAGGTGCCTGGTCGAAGGTCTCTTCAAGTGGAAGTTGCGAAAGCTTTGCCGCCGCTTCGCGGCTGGTCCGTTCGATCATACTCGTCTTGAGCGGTGTCGCATGTTCATGTTCCATTTGAACGGTTGTAATCAACTGATCACGCAGCTGCGGGAACCTCCTCTCCAACGCCAGAGCCAAATCCTTCATGCGGAATTGCCTGAAGAGTCGCAGCAACACCCAAGAGATCGCCAAGCCTGCCAACACTCCGACCATGACCAACAAACAGACTAACCTCAACGTGGACGGGAGTTCGAGACTTGAGAATCGGAAGTAAGCCACATCAAGCAGGAACGTCGCCCAAAACATCAAGCATGCCACCGCAATCAGAACCGCGAGACCTTCCAACAGAATGTAACGCCGAATCCAACGGCGAAACCGCTTCAGTGTTGTCTGAATTTCTGCTGGAATTTTTGTCATACGTTCTTTTACAGTGAAACGAATCCGTTTAATTTGTCGCACACTTAAAGTGTGCGGCTAAACACATTTGCTAAAAACTATCTCAACGCTAAACGCTCAACCTCTCAACGAGTTCATCACGCCAGTTTCAATAACTTTCTCGCCAACCATTCTCCACAAACGAGCAGAGCCATCAAGACCATCAGGAACTGTCGGTCCCACAGTTCTTCGATCTTCTGGTCAATCGTCACCGACTCACCTTTGTTTGGCAAGAGACCTGGGACTGACGCCGCTGCAGATTCGAGTGTCACGTATTCACCGCCGGTGCCGTCGACGAGTCTTTGGAGTTGTGCGATTTCCTGTACGAGCGATGCTGCTTCCTGTCGCGGGAATTGAACGTCGATGGCTTGCGTGATTTTGTCATTTGATTCCGGCACTTGAAACTCGAAGCGATACTGTCCTGCTATCAAAGGTCGAAAGTCGCCGACGTATTCGGCTGGTCGGAGTGGGTCCCGAACAAGTTCTGGACCTGGAAGGATTGGACTCCCATTCGGGCCGTAAAGTTCCAGAGAAATCGTCTCCGCGACTAAAGGTTCGAATTGTGGAGTGAGTGCGCGAACGCGAAGAGGAACGGTTTGACCGAGTTCGAACTCGGTTCCATCGAGGATGAACAGGCTTCGCTGCAAGCCTCTTTTTGAACGACCTTCCGCCGCTTTTCGGACTGACTTGATCCAGAATCTCGAATAGTAGCTCTCGTCGATTGAGCGGAGTCGCCACATTTCTGGACTTCCTAAATACAATACTTGTCCCTGACCGTATCGTTGTGCCGCGATTAAAATCGGCTGACCGCCTGCACCCCGCGAGAGTGGATCGGTGAATTCTGCGAAAATCGTCGTTCCAGCTTTCGCTCCTCGTGTTGGATACGTTCGGTAGACGCCTGGGAATTCCTCCCAGGCAGAAGCGTCGCCAGTTTCGTTAAGTTTCAGGAAATCTGCGACTGCACCATCTTGTGTGAGACCGACCGGAAACGCCGTTGAAGCTGTGTCCCGAGACCCGAGTCGTAAACTGACTTCTTCTAACAAGACTGGGTAGAGACGTTTGATCTCCTGTAATTCCTCACTTGCTGCCAGTTGCGGAGTGAAGACATCGCCGGCGACGACGAACAATCCTCCTCCTTCGTCGGA
This sequence comes from Planctomicrobium sp., assembly GCA_029259835.1. GTDB lineage: Bacteria > Planctomycetota > Planctomycetia > Planctomycetales > Planctomycetaceae > Thalassoglobus. The sequence continues at coordinate 6,180 of JAJDEL010000099.1, forward strand.
AACCCATTCCGTGAGCAGCTTCTGCTGATCTTCGCTCAGTCGCGACCAGTCTGCATCAAATGCAATGATCACATCGTAGGCGTAGAGAGCTTCGCGGTCTTCCGGAAATCGAAAGACGAGCCGATCTGATTCCTGACTGATTCCGACAGAGCCAGTCTGAAGCCAGATGTCGGTTTGCATTGACGGGTGACGATACAGGGCAGTCTTGGCAAATCGATAGTCCCGCATCGGACCACCAGCGATGATCAATGTTCGTAATGGTCGATCAAAGATGTTGACCGAGCGACTCAACTGGTTGTCGTCGTCACGAGTTTCACTTCCTCCAGTGAGGGTCGCTCGAACGGTAAATTCGTATTCACCACCGTCGCTCGGTTTCAGGTCAAAGGCAACTTCGGTCGGCGTGTTGTCTTCGGAAACAGTCGTGTCTTCAGTTAAGACAACCGCTGGCTCCGGATCGTTTGGACCTTTTTGAAGCAAGTCGACCTTCACGGATTTGCCTACAATGCCCTGACCTCGCAAAATAACAGAGAGTTCAAAGGCGTCCCCTTTCTGAACATCGGTCGGTGCGATCAGTCGCGCGAGTTCCAAATTTTGAGGAGGCTCGGTACTGCCGACACCGACAGAGACCAGTCGGACTCCGTTTGCGGTCGCACGATCTCGCGCGACCGAAAGATCACGACCTGCATTGATGGCTCCATCGGAAATCACAACGACTCCCGAAAGTGTTGGCGAGTTTGCTTCGACAAGGAGTTTGTCCAAGCTGTCGCCGAGCCGTGTCAGGTGACCCTCAGATGTCAAAATCGCTTTCCAATCAATCTTCTCATCGAGGCTTCCGTCGTCTTCGCCATTTTTGTTGGTCTCATCTTGCCCTTTGAGCGAACGTGTCGAAAGCCGCTCCTGAAGTTGGCTGATATCATTACTGAAAGTGTAAATGTCTACGGAATGCTCTTCGCGTAGTCGATCCAGAAGTTCTGAATCATTCAGCAATTCCCCAACAGCCTCCGACCGAGTTGGGACTGATCCAGGCCCAGAGGATCTCGGATCGCGGACCGGCTGCTGCATCGATGTGGAAGTGTCGACAAGAAGAATCACCCGCGACGGTCGATAGGTGTCGGTTTGAGTCCGTTCATGTGGATTCAGAGCCACGATCAGCCCAATTACCAGAAATCCGATTCGCAACGTTGTCAGCAGGACTGTCCAGGCACGGTTGTACTGTTTCGTGTCTCGAAAGCTGAAAAAGAACGTCGTCCCCATCGCGATCAACAAAAGTACAATCGGAATCCAGTCAGTCCATAGGTACGGCCAGTCCAGTTCGATACTGGACGAAGTCCCGGTGGCAGTCGATTGTGCGAGTATGGTGAAGAACACGCGGTTCAATTCAATTAATCAAAAATCTGGAACAATGGCTGCGGATCACTCCGCGACCATGACCAGAAATTGTAACAAGATCGAGGATCGAGTCGACCGGCGCCTGTCTGTAACACACCTTTTCCAGTGGACAAAGGATGAAGAGGGTTTCGTGGGACTTCGGTCGGATTCGCTTCGCGCCTGCCTGCTTGGGCGTTTAAAATACTGACATGTGTACGACAATGTGGCAATAAGTTCACTCGAACATCGACAAAGTGCCAATTGACCTGAAATGATGCCCCGATAGCTGCTAAAATCACGGAAGGTTGACCTGCCAGCAATAACTCTCGTAAACTGCCGGTTGGCCTCGGTGCGGGTATTTGTTAATTCTTCTCGTAACATACAACAAAAAAGAGAGACATTCGGTTGCGAGCTATCATCAGCGACATTCACGGCAACCTCGAAGCGTTGGAAGCTGTTTTAGAAGACATTCGCCAACAGGGAATCACACAGATTACCTGTCTGGGTGATATTATTGGATATGGTCCCAATCCACGTGAATGCATTGACCTGGTGATGAAGAATTGTCAGCTCACAATTCTAGGCAACCATGATCAAGCCGCATTATTCGATCCGGAAGGGTTTAACGCCGGAGCCGAACGAGCAATTTTCTGGACGCGCTCGACACTCGAAGCTGGCGATCCTGAAGGAAATGAGAGTCGTTGGGAATTCCTGGGAGAGCTGCCCAGAATGAAGAGAGATGGCGAGTTCCTGTTCGTCCACGGTTCGGCTCGAAATCCGCTCAACGAGTATGTCTTCCCGGAAGATGTTTATAACCAGCGGAAAATGGAAAGAATTTTCGGACTCGTCGACAATTACTGTTTCCAAGGACACACCCATATCCCCGGTGTTTTTACTGAGGACTACTCGTTCCTTTCCCCCGATGAAGTCAATTTCGGTATCGCCCTTGGTGACTCGAAAATGCTCTTCAACGTCGGTTCGGTCGGTCAGCCCAGAGATGGGAATAAGCGCTCATCCTACGTGATTCTTGACGAGGAAGCGAAAACCGTCACTTTTCGCAGGGTTGAGTACGATAACGAGAAAACAGCTGCAAAAATCTATCCAATTCCAGAACTGGATAACTTCCTCGGTGACCGACTTCGCGAGGGTCGATAGCTGAAACTGCGCTGATTTTACGTCTCAGATGCTCTGGGACTGCTTCAATTCTTGGGAAATACGCACAACCTACTGGTCAATTCGCTCGACTTCCTCATAATGTGCGGTTTGTGTGATCCGCTCGATTCGGATCACCGTTTGCAGTATACCACCCTCGTTTAAGAATGTCTGGTTCTGCCTCACGGCATAATTCTCTGAGGAATCAGACAAAACTTACCCGCGGGTACTATAAAAACCTGCCCATGTTGGAAATAGGCGCCTTCAACTTCGTTGAAACCCGTTTATTGTCATTTCCATCTCCACAGGCAATTACGAACAGAGAGCCTGAGAAATCTCGTCGCTCTCTGGTTTCACGAATAGACTCGATAGTGAAAGGAACGGTCTCGCCGACCGTCTCAAACGCTCATGGATCAGCGTCGGTACATGTTTTTCGTCCTGTTGACGATGGTCTTCTTTTTGATCTGGTCGCGTATTGCGCCTCAACTCTTTCCAGGGCAATTCCCCAAGCCAAAGAAAGACATCGTTGCAGCAGAGAAGGATAACGTCGATGAAGACGCTCTGCTGGACGAAAAGGAATCACCCGATTTAGTCAATGGGGATGCCAAACCTGCGGAGCCAAATGCCGAGCAACCAAAACCGGAAGAAGCACCGCAGGAAAAGGTTGAACTCAAAAAATTTGACAACAAGCAAGTTCTCTTGGGTCAGGCAGGCTTTGAAGCCGGATTCTTCATACAAGCTCAAGTCA
>JAJDEL010000100.1 GCA_029259835.1 Planctomicrobium sp.
GGGTTACGATGGCAAAGGACAACAGATGGTTACCAGCAACGACAACCTCGCTTCCGTCTGGGAAAACTATGCTGATGCAGAAACGATTCTAGAAGGCTTCGTCGACTTTACGCGCGAACTTTCCATCCTCGGAATTCGAGATGCGAACGGAAATTTCGATTGCTTCGACCCGATCGTCAACATCCATGCGAATCACATACTAGATGTTTCGCTTGCCGGTCCGGGATTATTTGAGCCAAAGACTATTCAGGCAGCCCGCGACATCGTGCGGATCGTCATGGAATCACTGGATGCGGTGGGAGTATTGTGTGTCGAACTCTTTCAGACGAACAATGGTGATTTGCTGATCAATGAAATCGCCCCCCGCCCACATAACTCTGCGCACCTCACCATCGACGCACATTATTGCTGTCAGTTTGCTCAACAAGTCCGAGCGATTTGCAACCTGCCACTCGGTTCAACGAAACTCAGACAACCAGCAGCGATGGCAAATCTCCTCGGCGATCTCTGGCCTGCAAATGGTGAACCTGACTGGTCCAAAGTGCTTACCTCACCTGAAATCAAGCTCCACTTGTACGGCAAGAAAGAAGCCAAACTAAGCCGAAAAATGGGACACCTGACAGCACTGGCAGCGAGTGTCAGTGATGCAGAATCACTTGTCCAGAATGCTCGTCGATCAGTTTAATTGCGAGTTCGAAGTTGAATGACTTGCAGAGCAAGAATGCATTGAATCCGAAATCGCCAACCGGAACTTCCTCCATCGAAGAGTTTCTCAGGCGTCACCACCTTTGGCGGTTGGCAATCGTTCTGTCGCTCTCTCCGATCCTCGCAACTCTGCTTTCTCTTGGTGCTCGAAAACACTGGATGCTCGATTTGCTGACCTGCTTTCGGGTTCAGTATGCGGTTGCTCTGGTTCTGATCATGTTGTTGTTTTTGTGGAGTCGTCGATGGAAATTTACTGCGTTGCCGATGCTGGCGTTGGTATACAATCTCGTTTCGATTTCGCCCGCGTTCGTTCCTGACACCCAGCCACCAACAGGAGATCGAATCGTCCGCGCCATTGTCGCGAATGTCTTGACGTCGAACCAGCAGCACTCACGATTCATTGGGTTCATCAAGAAAGAAAACCCGGATTTCATTCTTGTAACGGAGGTGAATGGTGCCTGGATGAAGTCGCTTGAAGTGTTACAAAGCGACTACCCGCATACTGTTTCGTTTGCCCGACAAGACAATTTTGGAATTGCATTGTTCAGCAAACTTCCATTAGTCGACGCGAAAATCTTAACTCTCGGTGAACGCAAGCTGCCGTCAATTTTTGCTCGTGTACAAGTAGATGCTCAACATTTCATGACGATCTTGGGAACGCATCCACTCCCACCTGGTAGTTCTCGGCAAACGAATTGGCGGAATGAACAACTGAGTGTCATTTCCGAATTGGCAGGCGGTTCAAAGCGTTCGGTGTTACTCCTGGGCGATTTGAACGTGACACCCTGGTCGCCACAATTTGCGGATGTCCTGCAAATTTCGAAGTTGCGAGACAGCCGGAACGGATTCGGCATTCAGACAACATGGCCGACCGGGGAATTGGTGTTCCTTCGAATTCCTATCGATCATGTTCTTGTCAGCGAAGATGTCCACATTCACGATCGACGTGTCGGGAGCAATATTGGCAGCGATCATTATCCTGTGATCGTAGATTTTAGCATTGCCAGATAATGAGTGGGTTGAGAGCCTGTTAGAAAACTGAGTTTCGCCCCTCACCCTAACCCTTTCTTCTCCAGCACCGTAGGGTCCGCTGTGCGGACCCGAAAAAAACGTTGACTCACAATGGTCCACAGAGCGGACCCTACTTGGAGTCTTGTGCCGGAGCTTTTGTGATTGTGTTGACGTGTGAAACCAGATAGACCGGTTTGCCGAGTGGGTCTTTGATGACCGGGTCGACTTCACCTTTCACTTCAATGACGTCGCCATCTTTTAGGGTCTTCAGATATGGACTGGATGCAAGCGAGATATGACCAGCGAATTTGTCTGATGCTTTGGGATTGTCCGAATAAACAACGCTCCAGGTGCCAGTCGGCTGATCCTTGCTGACAACTCCACGAATCCACTCATACTTCGCGTGATGGGCGAACGGTTCGGTCTGGTCGTTGATGAATTTGTTCGCTTTGATGCTGGTGTTCCCAGGAAACGGTTGTGCGCCCGCAGCAGGTAGGGCTGGGATGGGTTGTGAAGAAGGTGCAGGAACGGGCGTCGAGAACGGATCTCCGACTCCAGGCGGGGAAATCGGTAACGGCTTCGACTCGTTAATAATGGTGTCGTTCATCGGATTTGGAATCGATTGAATTGGTAGCGGGTCCGGGCTGTAAACCGTCGTCGGACTGGAACCTGCATTCGATCCTCTTAAACCGTTGGGAATGGCAGGAAGTGGCTCATTGTTATGAGTGACTGGTTGAACGGATTTTTTTTGAATCGGCAGTACGAACGTCGAAGAATTGCTGTTGTTATAAAACGGGCCACCACCAGGCGTAGAAGGATCCGGGACAGTGCTACTATTGCCGCCTCCCGAGTAGGGAGGGGCACTTGTACTCGCACCGGGGTTCGGAATCGGATTCAGACCACCACCGTTTCCGTATGTTGGGCTTCCACCGGGACTGACACCTTGAGGGACAACAGTTCCATTCGGGACGAATTGCTGTCCAGGCGGCAGAGTTTGTATTCCATTTTGGTAGCCTGGATAAGTCGCCCCGTAGGGAGACGCTCCATAGGGATTGGCCCCGTAACCGCCGCCATAGGGGCGGGGGCCATACATACAGCCAGTGAGTGCAATTGATAGCAAACTGCACAAGACAATCAGGTTTTTATTGACCGATCGCATGATCGAAATCCTCGGTCATGGAGGGAAGGTTGTTCAGAGAAGGATTCTCTGAATGACGAGAAGGGAAAAACGAGGGGGGAAGTGACCAAGCTGGCAGTTTGGGATGTCAGGAGACTCGCCTCCATACGAGAATCTGAATTCCACAATCCGGCCATTCCTGCCGGTCACTTATGCGCGGTTTGTACCTCGACCGGCAAGAATGTGTCTATAGCATTTTTTCAAGAAAAATGGTTGTTCGCGAATAATCCTTCAAGAAAACCTGTGTGAACCGCTCTTCAGGGCATTTTCAGGTCTCGAACTCTCACTTGACGGTCGTTCGCATCATCTGAGAGAACGCAGTTCACTTCACAACCTCCAATTCTCGATTGGCTCTCGATTTTCAATTCCGAAATCGTCCAATTGAAGCTCAACCTTATCATGACGGTATCGAACATGATGTTCCGCCCACGTTTTGCATTTTCCCTGCTCTTACTGACCAGCCTACTCACTCATGGCTGCACCAGTTTTATGGCTCGGCGTGCAATACTCAATTTTGCCGATGGTCTGGAGTCTCAAGACCTGGACCAAATTCGAGTGGCAACATCCCGCAACTTCGAATCGAAAGCTCTGCGTCAACCAGAGGCAATTACGGATTTGAAATTGCTTCGGTTTCCGAAAGGAGACGTTCGGGTCGTGACATTGGAAGCCATCGATGAGAATTCGAAAATGGCGACAGTCGAAATCGGTGAAGGCGAATCTATCCAAACGGTGGATTATCGCCTGACCCTGGATCAGGAATTAGGCCGCTGGGTTGTCGACGATGTCATTCTGAGCAAAGACGATATCGCTGGACAGGAAATTCGCCGTTCGGTCACCGATCAAATGGATTTATTACTCAGTTGCCGCGAACTCCTCAAAGATTGGGAATCAGCGCCGCGTGCCGTGAGATTAAAGCATTGCACGAATGAACTGCATGCCCAACTGTCCACTCTTCCTCCAAATTGGTTTGAGAAGTTGACATCCGAAACAGTCGGAACTGGCCGAAGTGTGACATTCCGCCCTGAAGCAAGGCTCAACGGAGATCATGCCGTCGTCGTCGCTCCTCATCCAGATGGAAGCTTGTTTGTCGAATATCGTAAGGAATTGAACCACTGGAAAGTTCAGAACGTCGCCATCGAACCGCGAGACGAAAGTGAGACAGGCGTCCGTTCACTTTTAACCTTGGCACAAACGCTGAATCATACCGCAAAATTTCTGACCAGTTTCGCAGACGGAGAGACCGAGAAGATCTCTGCATACTCGACACCTGATTTTTATTCACAGTCATTGGCGAACGGAGACTTAAGCACCATCTCGCTTCCGGTAGCAATGTTGATTGCTGATGATTACGAAGCCAACCAGTACAAAGATCGAACAGAGCTTCTTTTGGAATCGAACGGAGCGATGTATATGGTCACCGTGCGGACAGTTGACTTGCCAGCAAGTGAAGATGGTAAAACAGGTCTGAATGAACCTCGCGTTGACGAGGTAACAATTTTCGAAGCCAATGGTGCTGAAGTGAAGAAAGTATCGGCAATGCTGCTTTCGACTTCAGTCGTTGATCTGTACATCGAAGCCCTGCGAACACGCAATCTCGAAAAAATCCGTAGCATGTCCAGCAATGACTTCAACGAACGTGTCTGGAGAACCGACGCTGCGAAATACTTCGGGATCATGCCTTACCCACAAATTGATCCCGGAGAAACAGAGGTCATCTCAACTGTCTTCCGGGGGGATGTCACGGAAATTACAGTTGTTCAGGGCGATACTCCCATGACAATGATTTTGCGTTTGAGCGAAGGCTGGATGGTCATCGATGATGTTCTCTTGCCAGCACAGGATCGCCCCGTTTCACTCAAGTCGAATCTGGAACTCATCTTGCCTCTTCAAGCATTTGCATCTGGAGTCAACCGAGGTGATGTGAACGAAGTCGTCAGATACTCAGCACACAGCCTGAACCAGAAGGTTTGGCGACAACTCAATTACGTCCCGGAGATTTCACGTGAACTCGTTCGACCGCTAATGAGTGAAGTCATTGGAATTCGAATTGGCGATTCGGAGGTCATCGTCCATACAAGTGATGGCATGATTTCCTCGGAAATCAAAATGGCTCGCGATGGTGACCGATACGTCATCCATGACGTTTCGCTGATCAATGAAGCCTCACCGACAAAGCAGTTCCGTTTCTTGCAGAGCGTTCGAGAATCGATCGCGACTGGTCGGCTTCTACCGAAGGGTGCACAACAACAATTCCCTGTCATTCAAGCTGCTGGAACACGCGAGCAACCCCAGGCTGGTTCACAAATTCGTACTGCCACATTCGAGCCGATCGCTCCCGAAATCTATAGTCGGTGAATCAAATTCGGTTGCCATCGAGTTCGCAATTTCATTGAAAGTTGAACAATTCAGGCTCTTTTGGTGAACCGAAATTGCTCAACCTCTCCCAATCTTTCTGTTTTTGCATCAAATTCCTGTCTGAAACCCCGATTTTTTGCAGAACACAAGAAGACCTTTGACGGTCTCTTAATAGACAGCGTATAGTCAAAGGATGGCAGTGTTGGCAGTTCGGGGCTGAAATGCATCCGAATTATGCCTTTTACCCCAAACATCCTCGCGCGGCCGCTTGATGTTATCCCATGAGTTCCGATTTACAGTCTCCCAATTCGAAATTGACCGGTGATGTCCAAGCTGAGTTAAAGCAACTCGGCAAGTACAGGATCCTTCGTAGAATCGGGGCGGGCGGCATGGGGACGGTCTATCTCGCAGAAGACACCCTGCTCAAGCGAACTGTGGCCCTCAAAGTCCTTCCAAAAGATCGCGCCGAGAATCCGATTCTTGTCCGTCGGTTTCAATCAGAAGCCCGCGCTTCGGCGCAACTCACGCACAAGAATATCGTCGGAGTCTTCGACGCCGGACAGGCAGATGGATATCTCTACATTGCTCTTGAGTACATTGACGGAAGTGACCTTCATGAGTGGCTAAAAAAGCGCGAGACCATTCCCATCAAACGTTCAATTCTGATCATCAAGCAGATGGCGGAAGCGTTGCAACACGCGCATGAAAAAAAACTCGTTCATCGAGACATCAAGCCTGCTAACATCATGATTGCCAAAGACGGGACCGCAAAACTCGCGGACCTGGGGCTGGCAAGATCAATTGATGAAACTCTGGACACAACAATCACACGTGCCGGGACGACGGTTGGTACTGTCGATTATATGTCACCCGAGCAAGCGGCGCACAGTAAACATGCCGACATCCGAAGCGACATCTATTCGCTAGGATGTACCTGGTATCATATGTTGACAGGCTCACCGCCTTACCCAGATGGAGACTTGACCAACAAACTTCGCGCACATTCTGAGAAGCCAATTCCAGATCCACGCGAGGCCAACGACCGTGTTACTGAGACCATCGTCGCGATCATGCACCGCATGATGGCAAAGAAAAAGCAAGATCGATATCAACGCCCCCAAGATCTGCTGGACGATCTGAATAACTCCTCGAACCTTGACGCAAATTCCAGTCAACTACTCGCAACGCTTTTTGAAGAAGATGAAAGTTCTGCCGAAATAGAATTCGTCGAAAGCGAGAGTTCTGTAGATTTCGAAGTTCAGGAAGAAGCACAATCTCAACTCCTGAGAAAAGGCAAACCAAACGAATCCCCATCGACCACGCCCAGCCTTCCCAGAAAAGCACAACGACAAAAATTAAGAAAAAACAAGAAGAAGCAACCTAATCCCAAGGCCCAGAAGCACGAAGAAAAGACAGAGGAAAGCCAGCCCACTGATGATCGACCAGTAAGCCGTAAACCATTGAAACGGGCTCGGAATGCCGAAGAACTCAATAAGCCAGAGTTCGCTACCGAGATACCACAACAGCCTGCTTCCCCTGTTCAAAAACCCAGTCCTCAAAAAGCTCGAAACACCGAGCAGTCGAAGAAAAAAGCCAGCCCATCAAAAGGGAAGAAAA